>DAIDOU010000178.1 GCA_027458945.1 Acidobacteriota bacterium | reverse complement strand
GGTCACGCTAGCACCACGCCGGGTTCACTTCGTCCCCGGCCCGTGCCGGCGGGCGCGCAGCTCGGCGAGGCGTTCCCGGATCCGTTTCTCCCATCCCTCCTCGGTGGGGCGGAAGAAGCGCTCGGCGGCCAGCTCCGGCGGGAGGCACGCCATCTCCGCCACCTTGCTCTCGGTGTCGTGGGCATAGACGTAGCCTTCGCCGTAGCCCAGCTCCTTCATCAACCGCGTCGGGGCGTTCCTGATGTGCAGCGGGACCGGGTACGCGGGCCGCTCGCCCACGGTGCGTTGCACCCTCCCGTACGCCAGGTAGAGCGCGTTCGACTTCGGCGCGAGCGCGAGGTAGACCGCCGCCTGCGCGAGGGCCAGGGCGCACTCCGGCATCCCGACGTGCTCGACGGCGTGCGCCGCGGCCGCGGCCTGCTCGAGCGCTCGCGGGTCCGCCATGCCGACGTCCTCGGAGGCGACGCGCAGCAGCCGGCGCGCCACGAAGCGAGGGGCCGCGCCGCCCTCGAGCATGCGGCCGAGCCAGTACAGCGACGCATCGACGTCCGAGTTGCGGATCGACTTGTGCAGCGCCGAGATCAGGTTGTAGTGCTCTTCCCCTTCCTTGTCGTACTTCGCGAGGCGGCGCTGGGCCACCTGCCGCACGATCTCCGCCGTGAGCCGCCCGCCGGCTTCCACCGAGTCGGCCGCGACCTCGAGGAGGTTAAAGGCGACGCGCGCGTCCCCGCCGGCGAGCCGCACGATTTCGGCGAGAGCGTCCTCACCCGCGTCGAGGCCGAGCTCGCCCACACCCCTCTCCCGATCCGCCAGCGCCCGCTCGAGCAGCGTGCGGACCTCGGCGTCGTCCAGCGGCTCCAGCACGTACACCTTCACGCGCGAGAGCAGCGCGGCGTTGAGCTCGAACGAGGGGTTCTCGGTGGTGGCCCCGATCAGGACGATGTCGCCGCTCTCGACGAAGGGGAGGAACGCGTCCTGCTGCGACCGGTTGAAGCGATGGACCTCGTCGACGAAGAGCACGGTGCGGCGGCCGGTCGAGGCGCGCAGGCGCCGCGCCGACTCCATCACCGCGCGGGCCTCCTTCACCCCCGAAAGCACGGCGGAGAAGGTCACGAACTCCGCGTCGCACTCGCGCGCGAGCACCCGCGCCAGCGTCGTCTTGCCGCTGCCGGGCGGGCCCCAGAAGATCACGGACGGCAGCTCGCCGCGTGCCACCAACCGGCGCAGCACGCCGTCTTCGCCGACCAGTGTCCCCTGCCCGACGACCTCGGCGAGCGACCGCGGCCGCATGCGCTCGGCGAGCGGCGTGCCGGGCGCGAAGCCGCCGCGTTCACCGAACGGCAGCGTGCCGCTCATGCCGCCCCCGCCCGGTGGCCGGCCGCCAGGGCGACCCCGGCGAGCAGCTCCAGCACCTCGACGCGCTCGACCGCCTGGGCCAAGTCGCTCCCGGCGCAGAAGACGCCGTGGCCGAGGAGGACGGCCGCAGGCGCGCGCCGGAGCGCGTCGGCACACGCCGCCGCCAGATCCTCACTCCCCGGCGCCGCGGCCGGGACCAGCTCGACGCGCGGCACCAGTGCCAGGCCCTCCTCGAGGGCGTGCGGATCGGGCACCCACCCGCTGGCGGCGAGCGCGAGCACGCCGGGCGGGTGCGCGTGGACGAGCGCCCGGACGTCCGGACAGGCGCGGTAGACGGCGTAGTGCGCCAGGGCTTCGCTCGAGGCGGCCGCCGGAGGCGGCCCGTCCAGCGCGCCGAGCACGAGGTCGGCGCCGCTCAGCCGGCCCTTGTCGGCGCCCCGCGGCGTCAGCAGCACGGCGCCGCTACCGATCCGGCACGAGAGGTTGCCCTCGCGGCCCCTGACGAGGCCGCGCCGGGCCAGCACCGCCCCCGCCGCGACCAGCTCCGCCCGCCGTAACGCTTCCGTCCACAACGTCATCGCGAAACCTCGACCGGTGCCCGCAACGAGTGTACCGCCCGCGGCACCGGACGCTCCTGTCCCCTCGTCGCGGCGCGGCGTGTCACTTCGCCCGGCGCGCGATCTCGGATTCGAGACCGGACAGGTCCGGGAGGTTCGGAACCTTCCCCTGGAGCTGCTTGAGCTTGTCCACCTCCTGCTTCGCACCGGCCGGGTCGTTGAGGTCGAACAGGCGGACCACGGCGGCGTTGTAACGCGACTGCCAGTGTTCCGGGTGCACGTCGGCCGCCTTGTCGAAGAGCTCGACGGCCTTCTTCGGCTGGCCGATCTCCTTGTAGGCGACGCCGAGGTCGGTCATCACGTCGGCGGAGTCGTCCTTGATGGCGCGCGCCCTCTCGTAGTACTGCACCGCCTTGATGAAGTCGTTGAGGTCGTACTCGGTGTTGGCCATCTGGACGAGGTGGTCATAGTTCTTCGGGTCCTTCGCCAGCAGGCCCTCGAGCTCGCGAGCCTGCTCCAGCAGCTGCGGATTGGCGGTGGCGGCGGTCCGCCCGCCGGTGGGCGGCTTTTGCGCCTCGCCCGAGAGCGCCGGCGCCCCGGGCACCCCCGCGTGCGGGTTAGCGCTGGCCGCCGCCGGAGGCGCGGCCTCCGGCTGGCGCTGACCGATCAGGTACCCCGCAAAGAAACCGAGCAACACGCCCACCACCGCCGTGACCACCGGGTTCTTCCACATCGATCTCTCCTTGACCTTTCTCAGGGTTGTGCTGGTTGAGCTTCACGCCGTGCGACCCAGGTTCCCGACCCGGGCATGCCGACGGCGAGGTTCGTCGCTTCCCAGGTGCCTTCCAGACGCTTCTCATTCCCCCGCAGCACCAACGTGCCGGTGTAGACCGCGACGAACCCCTGCTGGGTGTCGATGCGCTCGAGGCGCAGGTCGTTGCCGACCAGCGTCCCCCGCAGCGAGCCCCGCCATCCGCCGGAGAGCTGGTAGACGCCGGTCACGATCGTCCCGTCGAGCCGCAGGTCGAACACGCCGGTCAGACCGCCGGGTTCGATCGCCACCGTCCAGCGGCCCGAGAGCTCGTCGCCAGCCGCCTGCCTCGCCTCCTCCATCCGCCGGATCTCCGCCTGGACCTGATCGAGGTAGGCCCTGCGGGCGCCGACCGTGGCGCGGAGCTGGTCGGCGGTGCCGAGCAGCGCCGTCAGTTCGGACTCGGCGTGCCGCAGGTCGGAGGATCGTGCCGTGTAACCGCCGAGGTCCTCCCCGTCCTTCTGGGCCCGCAGGAGGTCGTCACCGAGCCTGACCAGGCGATCGCACGCGCCCCTGATCTGGTCCTGGACCCGCTCGAGCGTGGCGAGGTCGGAGGCCATCAGCCGGTTCTCGATGTCGCGCTGCGTCTTGAACACCTCGAGCGCCCCGTCGTGGCGCTGCGCAGACGCCGAGCCCGCCAGCATCAACACCGCCGTCGCAACCGCCGTGGTGCGCCACATACCCAGGTCTCCCCCGCCGGTGCCGCTGCGAGTCGGTCCCGGCGACGCCGCTCACCTCGTTCGCCCGCGGTCGCGCCTCCGGCCGCTCGCCGACGGCCCGGACCGCGCCTCAACACTAGCATAGGAGGCATCCGAGCGCCTTTGACTAGAATGCGTTCATGACCATCCAGGAGACGCGCCAGCCAGCGATCCGCGTGACCCTCATGCCCCGCGACACGAACCCCCACGGCACGATCTTCGGAGGGGTGATCCTCTCCTACATCGACCAGGCCGGGGCGATCGAGGCCCGCCTTCATGGCGCCGACAAGGTGGTGACCGTGGCGATGGAAAAGGTCGTGTTCCACGCGCCGGTCCACGTCGGCGACCTGGCGTCGTTCTACGCGGAGCTGGTCCACGTCGGCCGCACCTCGATCACCGTCAAGGTCGTCGTTGAGGTCGCGCCAGCGCGCGGATGCGAGCCGCCGACCCGGGTGACGGAGGCCGAGATCACCTACGTCAACGTCGACGGCGCCGGCGTTCCGACCCCGATCCGACCCGCCCCGTGACCGGTCCGCCTCGGGCGGCCCCGGGCGAAGGGACGGGCGGCCGCCGAAATGGCTTAGAATGGGACGTGACCTGGGAGTTTTCCTACGTCGCGGCGCTCATCGTCGGCCTCGCCCTGGCCGCGGTGACAGGGTTGATCCGCGAGCTCAGGCCGCACTCGCGTCGCCACTTCGTCCTCCCGAACCAGGATCTGTACGCCCCCCTGCTCGCCCTCCTCGGCCGGCGCCTCGCGGTCGGCCTGATCCTCTTCGGCGGCGCGGGCTTTGCCCTGCTGGCCAGACGAGGCGTGGCGACCGCCGGCGACGCGATCGCCGCCGGGGCCGCCGGGGTGCTCGGGGTCGCCGCGGCGTTCTTCTTCCTGCGGCGTCCGTGCCCGGCCGCGTGGCGCAGCGAGCGGGCCACCGTGGTGCGCGACATCCCGGCGGGCGGGTACGGCCAGGTGCGCATCAGGCGCGGCGAGGTCGACGTGGTCATGGCCGCCCAAAGCGTCGACGACGGCGTCCTCGCCGCCGGCACCGAGGTCGAGGTCGTGGACTGCAGCCGCTCGGTGCTCACGGTGCGGCGCCGCCCCGAAGCATGACGGGCCGGTCGCTGACGTTGGTGCTGGCCTCGGCCTCGCCGCGGCGGAGCGAGCTGCTCGGACGGCTGGGGCTCGACGTCAAGGTGGCGGTCTCGCACGTCGACGAGATGCCGCTCGCCGGCGAGGCGCCCGCGACCTACGCCCTGCGCCTGGCGCTGGAGAAGGCGCGCGCGGCGGCGCACCGCTACCCGGGGTTCCCGCTGCTGGCCGCCGACACGGTCGTGGCCCTCGGCGACCGGATCTTCGGCAAGCCGCGTGACCGCGCCGAGGCCGCCGCGATGCTCGCCGATCTCGCCGGCCGGACGCATGCGGTGGTGACCGCGATGGCGCTGCTCTGGCAGGAGCGCGAGGCCACGCACGTGGAGCTGGCACAGGTCACGATGGCGGCGTCCTCCGCCGAGCTGCGGGCGTGGTACCGCGAAACCGGAGAGGGCGACGACAAGGCCGGTGCCTACGCGGTGCAGGGCAAGGGCGCGTTGCTCATCGAGCGGGTCGAAGGCAACGTCCAGGCGGTGGTCGGCCTGCCGCTGGCGCCGCTCCCAGGCCTCCTGGCACGCGCCAGCCTCCGCCTCGCCGCGGCCGGCGCTCGCCTGACGCTCACCCCCGGCCCGGTGGCGGCCAACGCGGCGCGGGCTTGACCGCTCGCGCGGTCGCCGCCGCCCGCCGGCGACGACGGCGGCTCAAGCTTCGGTCTGCGCCCGCTCGATCTCAATGAGTTCGTGCTTCATCGCCACGCCGGCGGCGAACCCCGTGAGGTCGCCGTTGCCGCCCACGATCCGGTGGCAAGGCACCAGGATCGGGACCGGGTTGGCGCCGCACGCGGTGCCGACGGCGCGTGCGGCGCGCGGCTTTCCCAGCTCCGCGGCGATCTCGCC
>DAIDOU010000177.1 GCA_027458945.1 Acidobacteriota bacterium | reverse complement strand
GACGACCGTTCGCCTGACGTACCGCCAGGCCGAGCGTTCGCTCACCCAGGACGAGGTCAACGCCGCGCACTTTGCCCTCATGGACCGGCTCGCCCGCGAACTCGCGGTGAGCTTTTCGTAGGGAGGCCGAATGGACGTCTTCGCCGCTCTTGAGGAACGTATCGAGAAGCTGATCGGGGCCCACAACGAGCTGCGCGCCCGCGTTGCCGAGCTCGAGGACGAAAACCGCCGGCTGCGCGAGGGCGGGGAGGCGAGCGCCGAGCTCGCCGGCCGGATCACGGAGCTCGAGACCGAGCGGGCCGAGGTCCGCGCCCGCCTCGAGCGCCTGCTCAAGTCCGTCTCCGACATCGAGCTGTAGCTCGTGGTTGGTGGATCGCGGTCGGTCAAGGGAAGAGGGTAAAGGGAAGAGGGAAAAGGGAAAAGGGAAGGCCAAGACAGGACCGGCACAGGTCTTGTAGTTCCTTTGCCCTTTACCCTCTTCCCTTTTCCTTCTTCCCTTTAGCCTTGACGTTCAGCCCTCAACTCTCGAGTCGCACCGGGGCGGAGGAGCGGGCGAGGACGTCGAGCACGGCCGCCGGCTCGGCGGCGCCGAGCGCGACGTAGACCGGGTCGGGACCGGCCGCGAGGTCCGAGGTGCCGATCGGCTCGCCGACCAGCGTCGTCGCGCCTTGGGCCGCCAGCGCCGGATCGAGCCGGAGCTCGCGCCCGGAGGTATAGAGGAATGCCTCGATCGACTCGTCCCGCCGCATGAGGAAGCCGCGCAGCGGACGCAGGCGCTCGGGGAGGCGGTGGATGGCGCGGCCCCCGGCGCGGGTGAGCAGGTAGCGGAGCGCCCGGTAGGCGCGCCGCTCGGTCCACCCGGCGTCCTCGTCGAGCAGGCCGTAGCCGCGGGCCACCAGCTGCCACCAGAGGACGCTCGCGACCTCGCCGGTCGCGGCCGCGGTGAGGTCGTAGACGGCGAGGTAGCGCGCCTGACGCTCCTCGTCGGTCTGGACGTGCTCGCCGGCGGGCGAGTGCCGGCCGGAGCCGAGCAGCGGCCAGTTGAACTCGGTGAGGTGGATCGGGACGTCGGGGTGGCCGCACGCCTCCACCACCGCCCGCAGCAGCAGGATCTTGCGGTAGAGGTCGAAGTGGCCGTACTGGACGTTGTCCGGCGACCCGCGCCGGTCCACGTACAGCAGCGCGGCGATGCCGTCGAAGTCGAACGGCCGCGGACCGGCGAGGTAGTGGGTCGTGAAGTAGTACTCGAAATCGATCACCGGCGGGCCGATCCAGCGCACCGCGGGGAACTCCTCGCGCACGACGGCGGCGTGCTCCATCATGCGGAGGTACTCGTTCGGGTGCCAGATCCCCCACTTCTTGCGGTTGATCGCGTGGCCGAGCTGGAACGCTGGCTCGAGGTCGGCGAGGCAGGCGGCGGCGTCGCGGACGAACGACCCCCAGCGCCGGGGGTCGTTCACCATCTCCCGGTTCTGCAGCAGCGTGAAGGTGAACGTCACGCCCCCGCTCCGCAGGCGCGCGAACTCGTCGTGGAGCGCGAAGACGGGTTCCGGCGCCCACGCCGGGACGCGGACGAGAAGCGCGCGGGCCCCGAGGTCTCCGATCCGGTCGAGGTATCGCGGCCAGCTTTCGCGGGTGGGCGAGACCGCGACGCCGAACGCGTCGTCGGCCAACGGCTGCGGCGCCGCCGGCGCGCGCAGCCGCGCCCGGTAGCGGCGCACGACCGGCCCGAGCCGGGCGAGGTTGCGTCCGAGGAGGCGGATGAACTGGCCGGCGTCGGCGCGCGAGGCGAAGAACTTCTCCCACTTCCCCATGTCGGTGTGGGGCTGGTGGTGGCGCTCGTCCCAGCGGAAGTGGTCGCGGCTGCGCGACGGGTTGCCGGGGCGGGGCTCGGCGGCGTTGGG
>DAIDOU010000176.1 GCA_027458945.1 Acidobacteriota bacterium | reverse complement strand
TACGGCACGAACAACGAGTTCGGCTTCGACTACCTGCGCGACAACATGAAGTTCGAGGTCGAGAACATGGTCCAGCGCCGGCACGTCTACGCGATCGTCGACGAGGTGGACTCGATCCTCGTCGACGAGGCGCGCACGCCGCTGATCATCTCCGGCCCCTCGGAGCTGTCGGTCGGGCTCTACTACGAGGTCGACCGCATCATCCCGAGGTTCGTCAAGGGCGAGGAGATCAAGGACAAGTACGGCAACAAGTCGACCACCGGCGACTACCTGCTCGACGAAAAGGCGCACACCTCCTCGCTCACCGAGGAGGGCGTGGCCAAGGCCGAAAAGCTGCTCGGCGTGCCGAACCTGTACGACCCCTCCAACATCGAGACGCTGCACGCGGTGCAGCAGGCGCTGCGCGCGCACACCCTGTACCACCTCGACCGCGACTACATCGTGAAGGACGGCCAGGTCATCATCGTCGACGAGTTCACCGGGCGGCTGATGCCGGGGCGGCGCTGGTCGGACGGGCTGCACCAGGCGGTGGAGGCGAAGGAGAACGTCAAGATCGAGGCCGAGAACCAGACCCTGGCCACGATCACGCTGCAGAACTACTTCCGCATGTACGAGAAGCTCGCCGGCATGACCGGCACCGCGGAGACCGAGGCGGACGAGTTCGCCCACATCTACGGCCTCGACGTCGTGGTGATCCCGACCAACCGCGAGATGGTCCGCGCCGACAACCCCGACATCATCTACCGCACCGAGAAGGAAAAGTGGAAGGCGGTCGTCGAGGAGCTGGTCGAGCTGCACGAGAAGGGGCAGCCGGTGCTGGTCGGGACCGTCTCGATCGAGCGCTCGGAGCACCTCTCGGAGCTGCTCAAGCGCAAGGCGATCCCGCACGTCGTCCTCAACGCCAAGTACCACGAGCGCGAGGCCGGGATCGTGGCGCAGGCCGGGCGCGCCGGCGCGCTCACGATCGCCACCAACATGGCCGGTCGCGGCACCGACATCATCCTCGGCGGCAACCCCGAGGGGTTGGCCCGGTCCGAGGCCGACCCCGCCAAGGAGCCGGAGGCGTACGCCGCGGCGGTCGAGAAGTACAAGGTGAAGTGCGCCGAGGAACGCGAGAAGGTGCTCGCGGCCGGCGGCCTGCACATCTGCGGCACCGAGCGGCACGAGGCGCGCCGGATCGACAACCAGCTGCGCGGCCGCTCGGGGCGGCAGGGCGACCCCGGCTCGTCGCGCTTCATCCTCTCGCTCGAGGACGACCTGATGCGCATCTTCGCCTCCGACCGCCTGCGCGAGTGGATGAAGCACCTCGGCATGGAGGAGGACATCCCGATCGAGTCGAGGATGGTCTCGAAGTCGATCGAGCGCGCACAGAAGCAGGTCGAGGGTCGCAACTTCGAGATGCGCAAGCACCTGCTCGAGTACGACGACGTGATGAACAAGCAGCGCGAGGCGGTCTACCGCCTGCGCCGCGACGTGCTCGACGGGAAGGAGAACCGCGCCTGGACCCTGCGCGCCGCCCGCGCGATCACGGACTCGCTCGTCGAGTCGTACTGCCCCGAGGACAAGCACCCGGACGAGTGGGACCACGAGGCGCTCGAGCGCGAGTTCAAGGACCTGTTCGGCATGACCGCCGCGCAGGCCGACGTATCGTGGGAGACGATCAACCGCCCGCAGCTGCAGGAACGGCTCGCCGCAGCGGTCGAGCAGCGCTTCGAGGAGCGCGAGCGCACGCTCGGCGCCGACCAGTTCCGCCAGCTCGAGCGCTACCTGATCCTCTCGGTGCTCGACGCCCAGTGGAAGGACCATCTGCTCGCCCTCGACCACCTCAAGGAGGGGATCGGGATGCGCGCGTACGGCCAGCGCGACCCGTTGGTCGAGTACAAGCGCGAGTCGTTCGACCTCTTCCAGGAGATGATGGAGCGCGTCGAGGACCAGGTCGTGCAGTACCTGTACCGCGTCGAGCTGGTGCAGCAGGCGCCCGAGCACCGGCATCGCCAGGTCGCCCACCGCGAGCAGAAGGCCGAGGCCTCGGGCCTGGCCGGCGAGCGCAAGGAAGCGCAGCACTCTCCCGGCTCGACGACGCCGACGACGGTGCGCCGTTCGACCCCCAAGGTGGGGCGAAACGACCCGTGTCCGTGCGGCTCGGGGAAGAAGTACAAGAAATGTCACGGCGCCAACGAGGGCGCCGCTGCGTCGTAGCGCTGCGGGCGGACCGCCGGGCTGGCCGCGAGCGACCGCCCCGTCCTCGACAAGAGACAGCACGGGCCGCCGGATCGCTCCGGCGGCCGGGCTGTGATGAAAGGTAGGCGGTCAAGCGCTACGGTTGGACATCAAGGAGAGGAAAGGTTTGAGAGGCTGGGTTGGTGGGCCAGGTTGATTGGCTTTCCAAGTGGGTGCATGACCGCCGGCCTCCTCTCGTTCCCTTCGCCGACCTCACGGTCTGCGGAGGCGTGCCTCTTGCCCAACGTTAAAGCAAACATCGTGCCACGACCGGAAACGCGCCCACGCGACGCAACCGCCGCGCCAGGCCGCCGGCCCCGGCCGAAACGGCACGTGAGACGGGCCTGGGCACCGGGCACCGGGCACCGGGCACCGGGCACCGGGCACCGGGCACCGGGCACCGGGCACCGGGCACCAAGGAAATGTGTTTCGGCGCACGTGGAGGTGTCAAGAGTGAAGAGGTGGCACAAGGGACGACGGGAAACGTGAGAAGAAAGACCTTCGGTTGTGTCCAGGCGTCGTCTCCGCCTTCCGTCTCCCGTCTCCCTTTTCTTTGCTTCCGTCCTCCCGCGCGCTTCGCTGTCCGGCCGACCACAGGTGTATGCTCCGGCGCGTGGGTGAGCGGTCCTACCCGATCGCGGCGCTCGAAGCCTCCGACCGGCGCAACCTCGTCTACCTGACGGCGCGGACGATCGTGATGCTCGGGCACCGCTTCCTCGTCCGCCCGCACGTCGAGATGGACGAGGAGATCGTGGCGCTCAAACGGCGCGGCGGCGCCGCGTTCCTCTACTGTGGTCTGCACAAGAGCCTGTGGGAAACCACCGGCGCCCTCGCGCCGCTCCTCCTTGCCGGCGTGCCGGTGCCGTACGTCGGCATGGGCGACAACCTCGTCCACGGGCGGCTGTTCCGGCGGCTGAGCTGGCAGATGGGGGCGTTCTTCGTGCGGCGCCCGACCAACCGGAAGGAGATGCTCGAGTCGGCGCGAAAGCTGCGCGACGACGTGCTCTCGTTCCTCGCGCACGGCCTCGACGTGATGGTGTTCCCCGAGGGGACGCGGAAGAACATCCCCGCGCACGCCCGCTACGGGGAATTTTTCCCCACCGCGTTCGACGCCGCGCTCGAGTACGAGCGCCACCAGGCCATCATCCTCGAGAGCAACCCGGGGCTCGAGCGCCGCGAGGCGTACATCGTGCCGTTCAACGTCGACTACACCCGGGTGCGCGAGGCCGAGGAGATGGTCGCCGACCACAGCGGCCACCCGCGCACCCTGCACGTCCTCGACT
>DAIDOU010000175.1 GCA_027458945.1 Acidobacteriota bacterium | reverse complement strand
GAGCTTCATCTTGCCGCCCTTGCGGGCGACCGTCGTGAAGCAGCCGACCATCTCGCCGATCCCCGACGAATCGATGTGGCTCACGCCGCCGAGGTTGAGCAGGATGTTGAGCCGCCCGGCCGCGATCGCGTCCTCGATCTGCTTGCGCAGCTCGATGTCGCCCGCGCCGATGGTGATCTTCCCCTCGATGTCCATGACCCGCACGCCGCCGACGTCACGAATCTTCGTCTTCACGTTGTCCTCCCTGAACTGATCTGCTTCACGAGCTCGAGACACGTTCCGCCCCGTTCGCCGGCGCGGAACTGCACCTTGTCCATGAACTGGCGCATGTAGTACACCCCGCGCCCGCTCGACCGCATGAGGTTGTCGGGCATCGTCGGGTCCGCCAGGACCGCCGGGTCGAACCCGTCCCCCTCGTCCTCGACCTCGATGTGCAGCTCGCCGTCGGGGTGGAGGGATACATGCACGAAAACGCGCTTGTCCGGGTTAAGCTTGTTGCCATGTTTGATCGCGTTGGCCAGCGCCTCCCGCAACGCCATCCCCGCCCAGTACGCGGCCTCCTCTTCGACCCCGTTCGTCGTGCAGATCTCGGCGATCACACGCTCGGCCAACTCGATGTTCTCGTACGACGAGAGCAGTTGGAGCCGAGCCTCCCGAGCCATGCGCCGGAAGTATAACACCGCCCTCGCCGCGCTCCTGCTCGCCGGCGCCGCAGCAGCAGCTCCGTGCCCGCCGGCGATCACTGCGATCGAGGGCCAGGTCGCGAAGCTGCGCGACGTGCCGCCGCCGTTTTCACCGCCGTGCCGGTTGATCGCCCCGTCCGATCTGCGCGCCGCCCTCGACCGCAAATTGCGCCGCGACCTCCCGGTGGCACCCGACCTGTTCCTCGAGGCGCTCGTGCGGCTCGGCTTCATCTCCGGGGATCCGCGGCAGATCTACAGCAACCTGCTGGACTTTTACACCTCGCAGGTGCTCGGGTTCTACGAGCCCGAGAACGACGAGATGATCGTCGTGGACACGCCGGCGGCGGCGCGCGTCGGGGGCGCGATGGTGTGGGCGCACGAGCTCGAGCACGCCGCCCAGGAGCGGCGCTTCCGCCTCCCGAGCCGGATGCTCGCGATGCGCGGCGACAGCGATGAGCAGCGTGCCGCCTCCGCGATCGCCGAGGGCGAGGCGATGCTGGTGATGTTCATCCTCAACGCCCCCGGAGTCGGCCCGGAAGGGCTGGCGCTTGCGGCGACGGCGGTGCGGCAGCAGGCGGCCGAGCTGGCCCCGCCCGGGGTGCCGAGGTACTTCGTCGCCGACCTCGCGTTCCCGTACACGGCCGGGTTCGCCGCGGTGCTGCGGGCGTATCGGTCCGGAGGCTGGGGTGCGGTCGACCGCCTGCTCGCCCACCCGCCGAAGAGCACCGCGGCACTGCTCCATCCCGAGCGGCCCGGTGCGCCGGGGACGATGCCCGTGGCGGCGCTGCCCCCGGTTCCCACAGGGTGGCAAGAGGTGCTCACCGACTCGGTGGGCGAGTGGGGCCTCGCGTTCCTGCTCGGGCAACGGCTCGGCAGCAGCGAGGCGGACACCCTGGCCGCCGGGTGGAACGGCGACCGCCTCCGCCTGATCAGGGAGCGCGCCGATCCCGAGCGCTGGGCCGTGGCCTGGCGGCTGGCGTGCCGGACGGTCGGCGACCGCGAGCGCCTCGAGGAGGCGATGCAACGGACCCTGCCCGCGCTCTTCGCCCGGCTGGCGCCGCCGACGAAGCCATCGTTCCTGTGGGTCGGCGCGGGGCCGACCCTCGAGGTGCGGGCCGCCTGGCCTACGACTTCCCCGCCACGACGCTCGCCTTCTTGATCACGACCGGCTGCTGCGGCACGTTCTGGTACGGCCCGCGCGTCCCGGTCGGGACGCCCGCGATCGCGTCGACGACCGCCATCCCCTCCACGACCTTGCCGAAAACGCAGTAACCGACTCCGTCCTGGGCGCTCTTCTTGTCCAGGAACGCGTTGTTGGTCAGGTTGATGAAGAACTGCGAGCTGGCCGAGTTCGGGTCGGCGGTGCGCGCCATCGCGATCGTCCCGCGCGCGTTGGCGAGGCCGTTCGCCGACTCGTTGACGATCGGCTCCCGCGTCGATTTCTCCTGCATGGCGGCGGTGAACCCGCCCCCCTGGATCATGAAGCCGGGGATGACGCGGTGGAAGACGGTGCCGTTGTAGAACCCCGCCTTGACGTAGTCGAGGAAGTTCCCAACCGTGATCGGAGCCTTGGCCGGCTCGAGCTCGATCACGATCACGCCCTTGCTGGTCTCCAGCCGCACCCGCGGGTTCGCGCTTTCGCCCGGCGCCGCCATCGCCAAACCCACGAGGAACACCATCAGGAACTTGATCATCGTCGCCATCCTTTCGCGCGGGCGGTCTCAGCGGCCGCGCACCGCCGTCAGCGAGAAGCGCGGCACCGACTGCTCGCCGTCCATCTCGATCTTGAGCGCGTACCGCGCCCCACCCTGTAAGCTCGCCGGCAGCGTCTGCTCGCCGAGCAACTTGCCTGAACCGTCGGCGAGACGCACCACGACGGCGTGCTCGCCGGCCCTGACCTTGAACGAGTCCTCGATCACCCCCGAGCCCTTCTTCTTGATGATGCCGAGGAACCCCCGCGTGCGGAAGTCAAACCTCTTCTCGGCGATCACCTGCCCGTCGACGGCGACGGTCACCACCCCGTCCGAAAGCGGGGAGTTGAAGTAGAGGTCGAGCGCGGCGTTGCCGGCCGCCTCGGGGCGGGCGGCCGCGGGCACCGGCGCGGCGGCTGCGGCTTGCACCGGCTGCGGGCGGTGGACCAACTGGTGCTCGCGCGCCAGGTCGAGGAAGTCCCTCGTCGTCCCGTCGTCGCCACCGAGCGCCAGCGCGCGCTGGAAACGGTCCTCGGCGGCCCGCCAGCGCCCGGCCTTGAGCAGCGCCTTGCCCTCCTCGCGCAGCGCCGCGGCCTCCCTCGCCCGCTGCGCAACGCCGGCCTGGTTCGACTGCTCGGCGAGGGCCTGCGCGCGCAGGGTGCGGGCCACGGCGCTGTACGGCGCCTGTTCGAACACCTCGGGGAGCAGCGCCAGTGCCTGGGCGGGGTCGCCCGCGGCCACCGCGAGCGCGGCGCGCCGTTGCGCAGCGGCCAGATGATGCCGGCGCGCGACCTCACCGGGCGCCGGGCCGCCGTACGGGCCGCGGTCCACCCGCGCGGCCAGCAGCGCCACCAGCAGCGCGGGAGGCGCCGCCGCGGCCGCCAGCAACATCGCGATCCAGCGCGGGGCGATCGGCCGGTGCCAGAGGTCCTGGGGCGGGCCGCCCCCGGCCCGCACGGCCTCCGCCGGGGTGGGCACGCCGGACGCTACCGTCGCCCGCGTCGCCGTCGGCAGCACCGACTCCGGCCTCGGTTCGCGGCTCGCCGGCGGCGGCGTCGAGGGGCTGAACGGCCCGGCGTCGCCGGTCACCCCGGCGAGCACCCGGCGCAGCGCCTCGAGCGCCCGGCCGATGTCGGCGCCGCGCGCGTAGCGACGGGCGGGGTCCTTCTCGAGCAGCTTGAGGACGATCGGGTTGAACGCCGAGGGGAGGCCCGGACGGACCTGCGACGGGATGCGCGCCGGCTCGTGCACGATCTTGTACGCGACCTCGGTCAGGCTGTGGCCCGGAAACGGGCGCTGTCCGGTCAGCAGCTCGAACAGCACCACGCCGAGAGAGAAGAGGTCGCTGCGGCCGTCCACGATCCCACCGGCCACCTGCTCCGGCGACATGTAGTTCGGGGTGCCGATGAACTGCCCGGTGGCGGTGAGGTTCGAGGACTCGAGACGGGCGACCCCGAAGTCGGTGATCTTCGCCGTGCCCTGCGGCGTGAGCAGGATGTTCGCCGGCTTGATGTCGCGGTGGACCACGCCCTTGCCGTGCGCGTAGTCGAGCGCCACCGCGAGCGCGGCGCCGATGCGCGCCACCTCGGAGAACGCGAACACCTGGCCGGAGCGCAGGAACTCCCGCAGCGAGCGCCCCTCCACGAACTCCATTGCGATGAACGAGAGCCCGGTCGAGTCGTCGACGCCGGCGTCGAACACCGTGACGATCCCCGGGTGGGTGAGCAGACCGGCCGCCTGGGCCTCACGCAGGAAGCGCTGGCGGAACTCTTCCGCCTCCTCCGCGTCCGCCGGGATCGACAGCGTCTTCAGCGCGACCCGCCGCCCGATCACCGGGTCGCGGGCCAGGTAGACGACGCCCATCGCCCCCTTGCCGAGAACGGACTCGATCTGGTACCGCCCCAGGCGGGTGGGTTCGGCCATAGGCCCTATTTTGCACCCCTCGTCGGCGTCGGTCGCGGAACGATCACCAGGATCTCACCGGGCGCCGCCGCATCGAGGACCTTGCGGGCGGCACGGGCCCGCTCCGCGGGGTCGTTCTTGAGCGCGTCGACCTCGCGTTGCAGCGCGCGGTTGGTCTGCTCGAGCTGCTGCTTGCGGGCGCGCAGCGCTTCGAGCTCCAGCCGCGTCGCCCGCTGCGCGGTGACCGCGCTCCACCAACCCCATCCGATCAGCGCGACCAGCAAGGGGACGACCACCCAGAGGAACCTGCGACCTGCCAGCCTCACCGGCTCAACGGGCTCCTTCCGGCGGACCCGACGCCCCCGCCCGCGGCCGGGCGCGCCATGGCCCCGTCAGCCGCGAGCATGCGGCAGCTTCTCCTCGGCCTCGCGCACCACCGCGCGCACCTCGCGAACGAGCGCGCGCAGTTGCCGGCTCGAGGTCGCCTCGGCGTAGATCCTGAGTTTCGGCTCGGTCCCCGCCGGGCGGGCCAGCACCCAACTGCCGTCCGCGAGCTCGAGCAGGATCCCGTCACGCCGGTCCACCCGCGTGACCTTCTGCCCGCCGAACTCCTTGAACACCTTAGTGCCGAGCGCCGCCACAGAGGCGCGGGTGCGCTCCGAGAGCGGCACCTGCACGCGGCGCGACACCAGCATGCCGTGGCGCGCGTAGAGCGCGCGCACCAGCTCCGCGAGCGGCTTCCCCGCCACGGCCACGAGCTCGGCCATCAGGAGCGCGGCATAGATCCCGTCCCGGCCGGGCAGGTGGGACGCCACGCCGAGGCCGGCCGACTCCTCGGTCGCAACCGCGATCGCCCCGGAGCGGAAGAGCGGCCCGAAGTAATGAAACCC
>DAIDOU010000174.1 GCA_027458945.1 Acidobacteriota bacterium | reverse complement strand
TTCCCTTTTCCCGCCTCTCAGCGTTTCATGATCGAATCGAGGATCATCATGAACGCCGCCTGCTGCTCCGGCTCGACCTTCTCGATCACGGCGAGGCAGCCGCTGGCGTCGAACCGGTCGTGCAGCTCGGCCGCGGTGTGCGAGGACGAGATGATCACGCGCTTGAGGTTCACCCCGCGCTCGCGCGCCCGCTCGAGCACCGCGGCGCCGTCGAGGTCCGGCATCTCCCAGTCGAGCAGCAGCAGGTGGATGTCGGGGCGCAGGACGGCCAGCGCCGCTTGCGGGTCGGAGTACGTCTCGACCGCGACCCTCTCGCCGTAGCGCCGCTCCAGTAGCCGCCGCCAGAACGCGCACTGCAGCGGCGAGTCGTCGACCACGACGACGCGGCGCGGGTTACCTGCGCTCACGCCTCCACGCCACCTTCCCGCCGACCACGGTGACGGCGGGCCACCCCTTGAGCCGCTGCCCCGCGAACGGCGTGTTGCGCGAACGCGAGCGGAAGCGGTCCGGGTTGACGGTGAGCCGCGCCTCGAGGTCGAGCAACGTGATGTCGGCCGGGCTGCCGACCTTGAGCGTCCCGCCTCCCAGCCGGAACACGCGGGCCGGGTTGCACGACCACAGGGAGACGAAGCGGCGCAGCGGCAGCTTGTGCCTCCGCACCAGCAGGTCGTAGGTGACCGGGACCGCGGTCTCGAGGCCGACGATGCCGAACGGCGCGAGGTCGAACTCGAGCACCTTCTCGTCGGCGTGGTGGGGCGCGTGGTCGGTCGCGAGGCAGTCCACGGTGCCGTCGAGGACCCCGTCGAGCAGCGCGGCGACGTGGTCCTCGCTGCGCAGCGGCGGGTTCATCTTGGTGTCGGTGTCGTACTCCGATTCGGCCACGGCCCGGTCGGTGAGCGCGAGGTGGTGCGGCGTCGCCTCGCACGTCACCGCGACACCTCTTCCCTTCGCCTCGCGCACGCGATCGAGCCCGCCGCGCGTCGACAGGTGCGCCACGTGGAGGCGGCCGCCGGTCAGCTCGGCGAGCAGCACGTCGCGCGCCACGGCGACTTCCTCGGCCGCGGCCGGGATGCCGCGCAGCCCGAGGCGGGTCGCCACGGCCCCCTCGTGCATCACGCCCTTGCCCGCGAGGTCGGGATCCTCGCAGTGGTCCACGATCGGCACGTCGAACAGCTGCGCGTACTCGAGGGCACGGCGCATCAGGTAGGCGTTGCGCACCGGCTTGCCGTCGTCCGAGAACGCGACCGCCCCCGAGCGCGCCATCTCGCCGATCTCCGCCAGCTCCTCACCCTGGAGCCCCTTCGAGACGGCGCCGATCGGGTACACGCGCGCGAGTCCGGCCTCGGCGCCGCGGCCGCGGATGAACTCGGTCACCGCCGCCGTGTCGTTCACCGGTTGCGTGTTCGGCATGCAGCAGACGGCGGTGAAGCCGCCCGCCACCGCGGCCGCGCTCCCCGTCGCGATCGTCTCCTTGTACTCGAACCCCGGCTCGCGCAGGTGGGTGTGGACGTCCACGAACCCCGGCGCGACCACGAGACCGGTGGCGTCCAGCACCTCGGCCTCGCGATCGTCGATCCGCTCCGCCAGGCGCGCCACCTTGCCGTCGACGATCAGGACCCAGAGCCCCTCGTCCAGGCGCTGGCTCGGGTCCACCACCCGCCCGTGCTTAATCAGCAGTCGGCTCACCGTGTCCTCCAGCCAGCAGGTAGAGCACCGCCATCCGCACCGCCACCCCGTTGGTCACCTGCTCCAGGATCACCGACTGCGGCCCGTCCGCGACCCTGGAGTCGATCTCCACCCCGCGGTTCATCGGGCCCGGGTGCATCACCAGGCAGTCCTTCCTCGCCAGCTTCAGGCGCTCCGGCGTGAGGGCGAAGAAGTCGTAGTATTCGCGCACCGTCGGGAAGTTCATCCGACCCTGCCGCTCGAGCTGGATGCGCAGCATCATCACGACGTCGGCCCCGGCGATCGCGTCCTCGATCCGGCGGTGGACCTCGCACCCGAGGGACTCGATGCCGACCGGGACCATGCTCGCCGGCGCCGCCACGCGCACCTTCGCTCCCATGCGCGAGAGCAACAGCACGTTCGAGCGCACCACGCGCGAGTGCTGCAGGTCGCCGACGATCGCCACCACCTGTCCCTCGAGCGTGCCGCGATGCAGCCGCACCGTGAGCGCGTCGAGCAGCGCCTGCGTCGGATGCTCGTGCGCGCCGTCGCCGGCGTTGATCACCGACGACTTGAGGATGCGCGCGAGCTGATGCGGCGCGCCGGCGTGGACGTGCCGGATGACGATGAAGTCCGGCTGCATCGCCTCGAGGTTGAGCGCCGTGTCCACCAGCGTCTCGCCCTTGCTCACCGAGGACGCCGCCGCCGAGAAGCTGAGGGAGTCGGCGGACAGCCGCTTCTCGGCGACCTCGAACGAGAAGCGGGTGCGCGTCGAGGCTTCCATGAACAAGTTCACCACGGTCTTGCCGCGCAGCGCGGGGACCTTCTTGATCGGCCTCGCCGCGATCTCGCGCATCTGGTCCGCGGTGTCGAGGATGAGCTGGATCTCGCCCGCCGAGAGCGGGTCGATCCCGACCAGATCCTTGCGGCGCAGGCGCGCCGCCGGTTGCACGCTCATCCGGCCACCTCCTTTTCCAGCCACACGCCCTCTTCCCCGTCGCACTCGCGGACGCGGACCTGGACGTCCTCGCTGTGCGCGGTCGGCACCGTGCGCCCCACGAAGTCGGCCGCGATCGGCAGCTCACGGTGGCCGCGGTCCACGAGCACCGCGAGACGGATGGCGCGCGGTCGGCCGTAGTCCATCAACGTGTCGAGCGCCGCGCGCACCGTCCGGCCGGTGTAGAGGACGTCGTCGACGAGGCAGACGACCTTGTCGTCGACCGACACCGGCAGCTCCGTCGCGCGCAGGACCGGTTGCTGGTGCGCCGCGCGCCAGGGACCGACGTCGTCCCGGTAGAGGGCGATGTCGAGGGCGCCGACCGGCGGCTCGTGGCCGGTCGCTGCCCCGATCATCCCGGCCAGGCGGTGCGCCAGCGGAACGCCCCGGGTTTGCACCCCGACCAGGTAGAGCAGCTTCTCGTCCCCCACGCGCTCGATCAGCTCCGCGGCCATCCGTTCCAGCGCGCGGGACACTCCGCGCGTGTCGAGGACCTGCACCCTAGTCATGGGGCCTCCTTGGGGACTCGGGAACCGGCTCGCATCGGGGCCTCATCGTAACACACGGCGCTACCCGGCCGCGCCCGAGTTGCGCTACCATCGCAGAAGGAGGGGGTAGAAGATGAGAACTGTACTTTCTTGTCTCGCCCTGCTACTCGTCGCGGGCGCGGCTGCGGCCGCCGCCGGAGAGACGCCCGCCGCCACCGCCGCCGTGTGCAAGGCGATCGAGAACAACGTCTGCGAGGGAGCGGCGTTCCGGTTCCCCGCCAACGTCGGCAAGCTGTGGGGTTTCTCGCAAGTCAGCCACGTTTCCGACAAGATCGTTCACGTCTGGTTCTACCGCGACCGCGAGCTCGGGCACGTCGACCTGCCCGTCAAGGCGGACCACTGGCGCACGTGGTCCAACATCACGGTTTCCAGCAACATGACCGGCCCGTGGCGGCTCGAGGTCCGCGACGCCAGCGGCAAGCTGCTCGCCTCCTACAAATTCACGATCGAGTAGCTGCGCGCGCCTCGGGCGCGAACTCGAGCGCGATGGCACCGAGTACCAGCACCGCGCCCGGCACCACGTGGAGAGGCGGTGCCTCGCCGAGGAACGCCCACGTCAGGAGCGAGGCGACGACCGGCTCGAACAGCACGGCGAGGTTGACGCGGTACGCCTGGGTGTGAGCGAGCGCCCAGTTGAGGAGCGTGTGCCCGACCAGGGTGGGCACCGCGGCCATCGCCAGCAGCGGCAGCCATGCCGCTGCCGTCGCCGGCCACGGCTTCACGCCGAGGACCGCGACCGCCGCGATCAACGTGAGCGCGGCCCCGCCGTACACCACGCCGAGGTAGCGCAGCAACGGGACGTCGGCGCGCAGTTTCTTGCCGACAATCAGATACCCCGCCATGCAACCGGCGGCGGCGAACGCCATGACGTCTCCGAGCACCGCGTGCCGTGCGAAGGTGACATCGCCGCCCGCGATGATCCCGACCCCGGCCAGGGCAACGGCGACGCTCGCGAGGTTGCGGCCGCCGATTTGCACCCGCAGCAGCCACGGCGACAGCGCGAGCACCCACAGCGGCTGGGTCGACACCAGCACCACCGACGAGGAGACGCTGGTGAGCCACAGCGATGGGATCCACAGCCCGAAGTGCATGCCGAGGAGAACGCCGGCCAGCAGCGCCTGGGGGC
>DAIDOU010000173.1 GCA_027458945.1 Acidobacteriota bacterium | reverse complement strand
CTCATGGTCCGGGTGATGGACTACAACGACATCTACTGGAAGCAGGACCCCGTGCACCCGACCGACATCATCCCGGCGGCGCTGGCGGGGTGCGAGCGCGCGGGCACCGGCGGCGGCGAGCTCGCGGTCGGCATCTGCCTCGGCCACGAGTTCGAGCAGCGCCTGGCCGAGGCCGCGTTCCCCGGGATCCGCGAGCGCGGCTGGCACCACGCCACGCTCACGGCGTTCGTGTCGCCGATCGTGGCGGGGCGTGCGCTCGGCCTGCCGTGGGAGCAGATCCGGCACGCGATCGGCATCGCGGGCTCGGCCCGCTGCACCCTGGGCGCGGTCACCGCCGGCAAGCTGACGATGATGAAGAACACCGTCGACCCGATGGCGACCCAGTCCGGGGTGCTCGCAGCGCTGCTCGCCGAGCGCGGCTACACCGGGCCCGAGCACGTGATCGACGGCAAGGAGGGGCTCGCCCACTGCTTCGGGCCCGAGTGGCGGCTGGGGGTGCTCACCGACGGCCTCGGCGAATCGTGGCGGATCACCGCCTGCGGGATGAAGGCGTTCCCGACCGAGGCGCTCACCCACGCGCCGATCTCGGCGGTGCTCGCGATCGTGACCGAGCACGATCTGCGGCCCGACGAGATCGCCTCGGTGCGCATCCGCTCGCTGCGCCGCGCCGCCGACATCCTCGCCGACCCGTCCAAGTACGACCCGCGCAGCAAGGAGACCGCGGACCACTCGCTGCCGTATGTAGTCGCGGCCGCCATCGTGGACCGCAACGTGACGCCGGCGCAGTTCACCGAGGCGAAGATCATGGACCCCCTGATCCGCGCGCAGCTACGCAAGGTCGAGGTGGTCGCCGACCCCGAGATCGAGAGCCTCTTCCCGGCGCTGCAGCGCGTCGCCGTCGAGGTGACGACCGCGGACGGGCGGCGCTTCGCCACGGTGCTCGACTACCCCAAGGGCGATCCGCGCAACCCGCTCTCCGACGCGGAGGTCGAGGCGAAGTTCGACGCCCTCGCCGGGCCGGTGCTCTCGAGCGCCGGCTGCGCGCGGGTCAAGGACGCCGTCTGGAGCCTCGAGAAGCTGGCGTCGGTTACGCAGCTGATGGAGATGCTCGCGGCGAGCTGACGGCTCGATGCAGGGGCGGCCCGGTGGCCGCCCGCCGGCGGGTGGGGGCTACCCCCACGGTGCCGGGGATGGAGGCGCCCATGGGACAGACGGTTGTCGAGAAGGTCGCGCAGGCGCACATGGCGGAGGGGCCGAGCCGGCCGCTCGCGGCCGGGGACTTCCTCGCGATCCGCCCGCGCCACGTGCTCACGCACGACAACAGCTCGGCGGTGATCGCGAAGTTCGAGGGGATCGGGGCGTCGCGCATCGCCGACCCGCGCCAGCCGGTATTCGCCCTCGACCACGACATCCAGAACCGCTCCGAGGCGAACCTCGGCAAGTACCGGGCGATCGAGGCGTTCGCGGCGGAGCACGGCATCGACTTCCACCGTGCCGGCGCCGGCATCGGGCACCAGCTCATGTGCGAGGGCGGCTACGTCGTGCCGGGCTCGTTCGTGGTCGCCTCCGACTCGCACGCGAACATGTACGGTGCCCTCGGCGCCGTCGGCACGCCGGTCGTGCGCACCGACGCGGCCGCG
>DAIDOU010000172.1 GCA_027458945.1 Acidobacteriota bacterium | reverse complement strand
CGCGGCCTCGTTCGGGGCCGGCGCCGGGGCCGGCGGTGCCGCAGCCGGGGTCGGTGCGAGCGCGGGCGCCGGGGCCGGACGCGCGGTTTCGCTACGCGCTGCCGGCGCGGCTTCGGCCTCGGCGCCGGGCGCGGGGGTGTTGGCGGTGCGCTTGAGCCGCTCCTCGAAGCTCACCAGCAGGCCGAGGTCGGCCTCGGAGACGGGGCGCGCATAGGCGATCCGGTTCAGGATCGCGTCAAGCTCGAGGAAGCGCAGGCGGAGAACGTTGGCGTCCGGGGCGAGCGCCAGGAAGCGCTGCTGCAGCTCGGGGGCCGCCGCGATGATTTCGTACAGGCCGGTGTAGCCGGCGAAGTCGAGCAGGTCGACGCTGTCGGAGAGGTTCCAGGTGATGCTCGCTTCGCGCGCTTGCCGCTGCGCCAGGTTGTCGCGAAGCTCCTTGGGGATCCCCTTGTCCTCCCACCTCTTGCCGTGGGTCGCGCGCAACGAGTCACGAACCAGCTTGCGCAGGCGGCCGAGCAGGTCGCTGGAGAGTTGGCAGGCGTCGAGGTTGGTGTCGATCTTGGCCATCGCTGTCCGTTATTTTTGCGGGTTCGTGTGGCTCGGGAGCGCCCACCGGCGCAGGTCGCATCCACTCACGATCGTGTCGCTCATTGCCCGGACAGTATACGCGCCGCATGCCCCGTTCCCAACTGGGGTGCCAGCGACGGCCCTCGCGGAAAGCGCCCGAGCTCCGCCGCATCCGGCGGGAAGCGGCTCGACACGCTCTCCGCTCAGGCCCCGCCGCTGGTGCGCCCGGCCGCCGCCGAGAACTCTTCCCCGCGCCGGATCGTCGCCATGATCCCACCCGCCAGCAACACCACGAGGCCGGCCCACAGCAGGCTGATCATCGGCTTGATCGTGAGGTCGATCGAGAAGCGCATCGGCTCGCCCTGGTCGGGCGGCGCCGTCGGGTCGAGGATCTGGATCTCGGCCGTCTTCTGGTCGGGGTTGAGGCGGCCGACGCGCACCTTGACCCCGGGCAGGCCCGGAAGGTCGGCGTCGGCGTGCGTGTCGCCGGTCTCACCGCCGTGGAAGAACGGGGTGATCTCGCTCTGCTTGCCGCCGGCGTTCACCTTGAGGACCGCCCCGATGTCGATCTTGCCGGCCTGGGGGTCGAACTGCGAGAGGTCGAAGTCGTCGAACGTGATCGCGACGCCCTTGTACATCAAGGTCCCGCCGCGGTGCAGCGTCGCGGTCTTGGCGACGCCGCCGCCGAACCCGGTCACCTGCAGGCGCACGTGGCCGGTGTTGGCGTTGATGCCGCCGAGCGCCACGCTGGCGCCGGGGAACCCTGCGATCGCGACCGGCTCGGCCTGGAACTCGCCGCCGCCGGTGCTGCGCAGGTACGGCGTGAGCTGTTGCGTTTGCGCCCCGCCCGTCACCGTCAGGCGCGCGCCGATCGCCACCGTCTGTCCCTCGCCGTGCGCGGCCGACATGTCAAAGCCCTCGAACGTGATCGCGAGCGGCCCGGCGTGGCCGGTCGCGCCCTTGCCGAGGTCGAGCGTGTCGCCGTTCTCGGGCGGCCGTCCGGGATCGAACTCGATCGGCGAAACGTAGACGTCGTGGGTCAGCTGCACGTGGACGTCCGGGTTGGCGACGAGCTGGTTCGACTTCTCGTTGCGGAAGAGGTGCGGGCGGGCGACGTAGGTGCGCCCGCTGCGCTCCTTGACCTCGACCAGCATCGCGTCGTGCGCGGGCGGCGCGGGCCGGTCGACGCCTTTGAACGTCAGCGTGTACCCCATCACCTGCTTGGCCTGCCCGAGCGGCAGCACGACCTTCTCCGAGCGGTCGTAGGCGGAGGACACCACGATCCCGGCCAGCATCATGCCGAGGCCGACGTGGGCGAGGTAGCCTCCGGCCGAGCGCAGCTTGCCCTGCCTCGCCTCGTCCCAGGTCTTGAGCATGTTGCTGAAGAAGGCGAACACGGCGAGCAGCAGGAAGATGACGTAGAGGATCCCGTGCGCCCCGACCGCGACGGCCACTCCGGTGGCGACCGCGGCGAGCGCGGCGCCGAGCAGCGAGCGGCGGCGGAACTCCTTGGAGGTTCCCTTCCACTGCAGGAACGGCACCGTCGCGAGCAACGCCGCGAGCACGATCCCGATCGGCAGCGTGACGCGGTTGTAGAACGCCGGCCCGACCTGCGACGGCTTGGTCATCAGCCGTGTCAGGAGCGGCGTCGATGTGCCGAACAGCACCATGCCGGCGGTGCCGAGCAGCGTGGCGATCGCGAGCACGAAGAACACGGTGCGCGACAGGAACGGCTCGTCGCCCGCCTCGCTCGGGATCTCGCGCCAGCGCCACGCCAGGGCGCCGAAACCGATGAGGAGCGCGCCGGCCAGGTTGGCGACCAGCCAGCCGGTGATGCCGAGGTCCACGAACGAGTGCACGGAAAAGTCGGCGAGCACGCCGGAGCGGGTCAGGAACGTCCCGTAGACGACGAGGACGAACGCCAGGATCGCGAGCGAGAAGTTCAGTTTGCGGAACCGCCCTCGCGCCCGCTGCAGGAGCATGCCGTGCACCAGCGCGGAGGACGCGAGCCACGGGACGAGCGACGCGTTCTCGACCGGGTCCCACCCCCAGTAGCCGCCCCAGCCGAGCGTCACGTACGCCCAGTAGCCGCCGAGCAAAATCGCGCACCCGAGCGTGACCACCGTCACCAGCGCCCACGGTAGCGCCGCCTTGACCCACTCGTCGTAGCGCCGCCCCCACAGCGCCGCGACCGCGAGGGCGAACGGCACCGCGGTGGCCGCGTAGCCGAGGAACATGATCGGCGGGTGGATCGTCATCCACGGGTTCTGCAGCAGCGGGTTGAGGCCCTGCCCGTCGAACGGGGCCTGTCCCGGCGGGAGGTCGGAGATGAAGCGGAACGGCGACTGCTTGAGGAGGATGAGCACGAGCGAGAGCTGCGCCACGTTGTAGACCACCATCGTGCGCTCTTCGTAGTGCCGGGCGTAGCGGATCAACGGCAGCCCGAGGACCATCCCCCACATCAGCCAGAGCAGGAAGCTGCCCTCCTGCCCGGCCCACAGGCTCGAGATCAGGTACGCCTTGGAGAGCGAGAGGTCCGAGTAGGAGAAGACGTAGTGCACGCGGAAGTCATGGGTCAGGATCAGATAGACGAGCACGCCGCCCGCCATCAGGACCGCGATGGTCGCGAGGCCGTACAACTGGCGTGCCCACGCGCGTGCCCCCTCGTGGCCTCGCACGCTGCGAACGTAGAAGATCGTCGACGCGACGAGGGCTGCAAAGGCCACCCACATCGCGATGGCGCCCGGTAGGAACATGCTCCCCCCCTGGTTTGAAACGGCGGCGGCGTGCCGCCGGCATCACGAGGAGCTGCGCTGAGCCTTCTCCTCGATCCCCTGGTACTTGGACGGACACTTCACCAACAGCTGCTCCGCCTCGAGAATGCCGCGGTGATAGCGGCCGATGGCCACCACCTGGGTGGCCTCGTTGAAGTTGCCGGGCTTCAGCCCCTTGTAGGCGACGCGCATGACGTCGCCGTGCTCGTCCTGGATGGAGAACGTGAGGCTGGAGGACGCCGCGTCGAAGCTGTCGGAGCCGTGCACGAGCTTGCCCGCGATCTGCACCGCGTCGGACGTGGCGCGCGCCTGCTGGAAGCTGACGTACGGCGTGAGGTTCGACTTGAACGCCCCGGCGCCGAAGGCGACGAAGGCGATGATGGCGACGACACCGCCGATGGTCCACACGGCCCTGCGGCTCACGACCCCTCCTCCAGCCGGCGCACTCTGCGGTCGAGGGCGAGACAGTACGCGAAGATCCCGAGCCAGATCACCACGGTCACCGCCGCCACCCAGATCAGGCTCGTACCCGTTGGCATCGCTCACGCCTCCTCGCGCGCCTGGCGGGCCAACCGCACCCGCGCCAGCCGAACGTCGAGAGTGTACAACCAAAAGAACAGTCCAGTAAATCCCACTAACGAGGCGAACAGGGTCTGCAGCATCCTCGGGTCCATCTGCATCTTGAGCTTGCCGGTGGCGCCGATGATCGTGTCCGGATGGAGCGACCAGTAGATGCGGGGGACGACGAAGACGAGGAACGGCATGGTGACGAACGCCAGGATCGCGTACGCCGCCGACAGGCTCGCCCGGCGCTCCTCGTCGGGGACCGCCTCGCGCAGGGCGAAGTAGGCGGCGTAGATCAGCAGCAGGATCGCGATCGAGATCTCACGCGGGTCCCAGTTCCAGAACGAGTTCCACATCACGTGGGCGAAGATCGAGCCGGTGACCGTCGCGAGCAAGGAGAACACCAGGCCGAGCCGGGCGGCCGCCGCCGCACGCGCGTCGTCGAGCGGGTCGCGGGTGCGCAGGTAGCGCAGCGAGGCGATCAGGTTGACGCAGAACGCCAGCACCGCGACCCACGCCTGCGGCACGTGGAAGAACACGATGCGCGACGACTCGCCCTTGAACCCCGCCGCGGCCGGCGCCCAGAAGAACGCGGCCGCGATCACCAGCACCAGCCACGCGCCGAGCAGCCAGTGCAGCGCCGTGCGTACGCGGTTGTCACTCATGCCACACCACCGGGAACAGGAACACCGAGACGATCAAGAGGGCACCCCCTAGCGAAACGATCCCCTGCAGCGCCGGCAACACCGCCGCCAGCTCGACGCTGCCCGCGGCCGCCCGCGTCCCCTGGATGAGCATCACGAGCAGCGGCAACACCAGCGGCACCGAGAGGATAGCAAACAGCGTCGTCGAGCCCGAGGCGCGCGAGATGATCGCGGCGACGATCGTCGACGAGGCCGAAAGGGCCACGGCGCCGGCGGCGAGCACGAGCGCCAGCCCTGCCAGGCCGCGGACCTCGTACCCCATCAAGGCGCAGTACAGCGGCACGATCAGGGTGAACAGGGCGGCGAGCAGGATGAGGTTGAACAGGTACTTACCGGCGAACACGGCGAGCGGGCGGGCGGCCAGACGCAGCGTCTTGGCGGTGTGGGCGTCCTCCTCCTTGACGAACACCCGCGCCAGGCCGGAGGTCGCGGCGAAGAAGAGGATCACCCAGAGCAAGGCGGAGAGCAGGTATGGGCGGTCCTTCTCCTGGATCTGATACGGCCCGATCTGATACGCGACGACCACCAGCGTGGTGATGCCGAACAGCCCGATCGCGTTGAGCGCGACGCGGCTGCGCACCTCCGAGGTGAGCTCCTTGCCGAGGACGGCGAGGCTCTCAGAGAGCAAGCTCGAGGCGCGCATCGCCCCAGGCGATCTCCCGCGGGTCGTTGGTGGCGACGGCGACCGCCGCGAGCGGGCGGAACCGCGCCACCAGGCCCGCCACCGCGTCGTGGCCGGCCGCGTCGAGGTTCGAGGACGGCTCGTCGAGCAGCAGCACCGCCGGTTCGTGCAGCACGGCCTGCGCCAGCTTCACCCGTTGCTTCATCCCCGACGAGTACGTCCCGACGGCCCGCCGCTGCTCGCGCGCCGGCAGGCCGAGCGTCTCCAGCAGCGCGGTGATCGCCGCGTCGCTCGTCGCGTGGCCGCGCAGGCGGCCGAAGAACCGCAGGTTCTCGAGCGCCGACAGCTCCTCGTACACCGCCATGTCCGGCGACGCCATCCCGAGGTGCTCGCACCATTCGGAGCGCGGCAGATCGGCGCCGCCGCGGCGGTGCGAGACCTCGCCGCGCGAGGGCCGCAACACCCCGGCCAGGAGGTTCAGGAGCGTCGACTTGCCGGCGCCGTTGGGACCGGCGACGACGAGGACCGACCCGGGACGAAGCGCCCCCGACACCGCGGCCAGGACCGTCCTGGTGCCGAAGCGCTTGGCCACCTTCGTGAACTCGACCGAGACCGCCGCCATGCGCGACGAGGGTATCACGCCGCCGTCCGGCCGTGGCCGGACGCGATGCTAGACTCCAGCCGTGGAAAGGCTTCCGGCGCGCATTCGGCGTTTGGCGGCGCGGGTCTTCCCGTGGCCGCTGCTCCCCGCCGGGGGGCCGCTCGCGTCGGCCGTCGCCAGCGCCGCGGCGCTCGCCGTCGTCGCGGCCTCGCGCCTGCTCCTCCTCCCTTCCGGGCCGTGGGAGCAGGACGAGGCGCTGCTGGCGTGCGGCGTCATCGACTTCGACCCCGCCCGCCACATGCCGCTCCCGCCCGGGTTTCCGCTCTGGATCGCGATCGGCAAGGCGGTGCGCAAGCTCGGCGTCGCCGACCCGCTCGTCGCGCTCCAGGTGGCGAGCGCGCTGCTGTCGGTGCTCGCGGTGTGGGCGTTGGTTGGGCTGTGGGAGGGCGCGGCCGGGCGGCGGGTCGCCCTGGCCGGGGCGGCGCTCGCCGCCTTCATTCCCGGCGTCTGGTTCCACGCCGGGCGCGCCCTGTCGGAGACGCCGTCGGTGGCCCTGGCCGTGATCGCGCTCGCGCTCTGGCTGCGCGGCGGCCGTGCCGGCTTCGTGCCCGGCGTCGCGGCGATGACCGCCGCGGCGCTCGTACGCCCGCCGCTGGCGCCGGTCTTCGTGCTCGCGGTCGTGCTGGCCGCGTGGTGGGCCAGGCGCGAGGCGCGGCTCGTCGCGGCCGGCGCCGCGGCCGGCGCCGCCGTCCTCGCGCTCGTCATGGTCCCGGCGGCGCTCGCCGCCGGCGGCTGGGGGATGCTGCTGCAGGTCAGCGAGACGCACGCCGGGGAGCACTTCGCCACCCTCGGCACCGAGTCGTGGGCGCTCGACAGCCTCGGTCTGGTCCGCGGGCTCGGGACGCCGGCGTTCGCCGCCCTCTTCCTCGCGCTCGCGGCGATCGGATGGTGGGGATGGAAGCGCACGCTCGGCGCGCGCTGGTGGGCGGGCACGATCGCGTGCGCCACGCTCGTTTTCGTGCTCGTGTTCATGGACAACCGCAACTACCCGCGCTACTGGGTGCTCGTCTGGCTGCTGCTGGCGACCCCGGCGGTGGCCGGCGCCGCGCGTCTCGGCCGCTCGCGCGCCGCCGGGCTCGCCGCCGCGGCGGTCGGGATGGGCGCGGCGGTGTGGTGGGGGTACCCCGCCGTGCGCTACATCCACCGCCACCGCTTGCCCGTGGTCGCCGCCCTGCAGACGGCGGCCGCCCAGGGCCCGGGCTTGCTGATCTTCGAGGACCAGCTCTTCTCCTTCCGCAACCTCGCGGCGGTGACCGGACGGCTGCCGCTCGACTCGCTGCGGCTGAGCGAGATGGAGCAGGCGGGAGGGCGCCTCGCCGGGGCGCCGGTCTGGCTGCTCGCCGAGGAGCCGGGAGAGGACGTGCCGTGCCCGGTCTCGCGCGTGGCGCGGTTCGAGTGCCGCCAGGCGAGGGTGTGGCGCCTGTCGCAGGAGCGCTTCCTGCGCG
>DAIDOU010000171.1 GCA_027458945.1 Acidobacteriota bacterium | reverse complement strand
TGCGGGAACGCCACCGCATCCGCCAGGGGGCCGACGACGACTTCAACATCCGCCGCCCGGACGAGATGCTCAAGGCGCAGGTGGCGGCCAGCGACACCCTCGCCAGGCTGCTCGTGTCCGTGGCGGCGATCTCGCTGCTCGTCGGCGGTATCGGCATCATGAACGTGATGCTCGCCTCGGTGGTGCAACGCACCCGCGAGATCGGCGTGCGCATGGCGGTCGGCGCCCGCACCTCGGCGATCCGCGTCCAGTTCCTCGGCGAGGCCGTCGTCCTCAGCCTGATCGGCGGCGCGTTCGGGGTCGGGCTCAGCGTCGCCGGCAAGGTCGTCTTCGAGCGCGCCCTGGGCTGGCCGATCGCGATCTCGCCGTCGTCGCTGCTCGCCGCGACCGTCGCCGCGGTGGCGGTCGGCGTCGTCTTCGGCTACTACCCGGCGTGGCGGGCGTCCCGCCTCGATCCGATCGAGGCGCTGCGCGACGAGTGACGGCACCGGTCGCGTCGGGGCGCGGCCGCGTAGTATCCTAGACGCGACTCAGGTTGCGGAAAGGGAGCTTATGCCGAATATCGCCAAGATCCTCAAGGACGAACTCTCCCGGGTCTCCCGCCGGGAAACCAAGAAGGCGCTTGCCTCCGCCACGCGCCCGGCCGCCGGCCTCAGGCGCACGACCGCCGATCTCAAGCGGCGCGTCGCCCGGCTGGAGAAGGAGCTGGCCGCGGTGCGCAAGGCGCTCGGCCGTGCGCAGGGAACCGGAGCCGCGGCACCCGAGCCCGCGGCGACCGCGCGCGTCACCGCCAGGAGCGTCCGCAGCCTGCGGCGGCGGCTCCGCCTGAGTGGGCAGGAGTTCGCTCGGCTGCTGGGGATCACGGCGCAGGTCGTCTACAAGTGGGAGAAGGCCAGCGGCGCGCTGCGCATGCGCGCGGCGACGCGCAGCGCCGTGCTCGCGGCGCGCGGGATCGGGGCGCGCGAGGCCAAGCGGCGCCTCGAGGCGATGGCGGCCGCGAAGAAGCCGGCGAAGCCGCCGGCGCGGAAGCGGGCCGCCCAGCCGGCCCACTGAGTCAGCCGGCCGAGGCGCCGGAACCGGCGCCGGCGCGGCCCGCCGCGACCCGGAGGCCGGGTCGCCCGCCGAGTCCTCCGCGGGCCGCACGCCTGCGGTGGCGGTGACCGTTGTTCCGGCGCGCGAATTTCTTCCCTGAGGCGACGGGGACGGGAAAGGAGCCGGAACGGCCAAGCGTGAGCTGATGGCGACGGCGCCGGCCGGAATCGAGCCGCTCCCGTCGACTCCCGGCTCGCGCGACATCACCGTCCGCCGCGTCGCCCTCGCCTGGCTGTCGGACACCGACCTCGCGTAAGCGCAACGCAAAACGTACCGCCAGCCTGCGCCCGCGCACGCGGTGCGCTCGCGCCGCCAAGGGTCTATACTGTGCACAAGGAACGATCAGGTCATGCAACCGGGTGCTCGCCTGGGCCCGTACGAGATCGTCGCCCTGCTCGGTGCCGGCGGGATGGGCGAGGTCTACCGCGCCCGCGACACGCGCCTCGGGCGGGAGGTGGCGATCAAGGTGCTGCCGGCCGAGTTCGCCGCCGACCCCGATCGGGTCGCGCGACTCGAGCGGGAAGCGCGCGCCCTGGCGGCGCTCTCGCACCCGGCCATCCTCGGCATCTTCGACTTCGGCCGCGAGGGTGACGTCTCGTACGCGGTCACCGAGCTGCTCGAAGGCGAAACGCTGCGCGAT
>DAIDOU010000170.1 GCA_027458945.1 Acidobacteriota bacterium | reverse complement strand
GGTTGTACGACGGAAGGCTGCGCCCTGCGCGACAACTACGCGGGGTTCGAAAAGGCCGGTGTGCAGGTCCTCGGCGTCTCGTTCGACGCCCCAGCCACCAACGCCAAGTTCGCCGCCAAGGAGCGGTTCCCGTTCCGGTTGCTGTCGGACACGGACAAGAAGCTCGCCGTCGAGGTCGGCGCCGCCGACTCGACCCATCGGCTGTGGGCGCGGCGGATCTCGTACCTGGTCGGGCCGGACGGCAAGGTGCTGGTGGCGTACCCGGACGTCAGCCCCGCCAAGCACGCGACGCAGGTGCTCGCCGACCTGGAGCGGCTGCAGGGGAGCAAGTAACCGCTCAGGCCTCGAGCGGCCCGGCCGCCGGCTCCCAGCGGTGCTGCACGACGGTGACGGCCGCGTCGTGCTGGAGTTTGCGGGCCCACGCCTCCACGTCGATCGGTGCCTCGGCCTCGTCGCACTCGGCGGTCGTGCTCCGCGTGGCCGGGTGCAGCGGCTGCAGGAACGAGCAGCAGTCCTGGTGCGGCAGGATCGAGAGCTCGAACGTGCCGGCGCGCTCCGCGATCGCGATGATCTCCTGCTTGTCGAGGCCGACGAGGGGGCGGAGCACCGGCAGGTGGGCGACGCGGTCGATCGCCGCCATGTTCTCCAGCGTCTGCGACGCGACCTGGTTGAGCGACTCGCCGGTGAACAGCGCCTCGCAGCGCCAACGCCTGGCGATCCGTTCGGCGGCGCGCAGCATCATGCGGCGGTAGAGCACGACCCGGAGGCGTTCCGGGCACTTGGCGACGATCTCCTGCTGGCACTCGCCGAACGGCACGACCGCGAGTCGGCACGCGCCCTGGTGGCGGACGAGCACCCTTACCAGGCGCTCGACCTTGGCGACCGACGCGTCGGAGGTGTACGGCGCGGAGTGGAAGTGGACGTAGTGCGCCTTGGTGCCGCGCTTCATCGCGAGGTAGGCCGCGGCGGGGGAGTCGATCCCGCCTGAGAGCAGCACCAGCACCCGGCCCGAGCTGCCGACCGGCAGGCCGCCGGGGCCGGGGAAGTGGTCGCGGTAGACCCAGATCCCGTCGCTCTGCAGCAGCACGTGCAGCGTGACGTCGGGGCGCTCGAGGTCCACCCGCGCCCCCGTGCGCTCCTGCACGAACGCACCGAGCCGGCGGTTGACCTCGTTCGAGTGCAGGGGAAAGCGCTTGTCCGAGCGCTTGCAGCGCACGGCGAAGCTCTTGCCCGCGAGGTCGCCGATACGCTCGCCGATGAACGCCTCGAGCTGGTCGTAGGTGGCGCCGGCGCGCTCGACCGGCATGATGCCGTTGAGCCCGAACACCGTGGAGAGGCGGGAGAACGCCTCAGCCCACCGCACCGGCGCGGAGAACCGGACCACGACCCGCGCCGGCAGCGTCACGCTCGCGACCGGGAGGCCGCGCAGCGCGGCGCGGACGTTGGCCAGCAGCGTGCGCTCGAACCACCCGCGGTTGCCGCCCTTGAGGGCGATCTCGTGCACCGTCGCGATGACGCTGGAAACCTGCTCCAAGTTGCCTCCGCGCCGGAGCCTAACACACCGGCACCGC
>DAIDOU010000169.1 GCA_027458945.1 Acidobacteriota bacterium | reverse complement strand
TCCGCGCTTCGGCTTGAAGCGGTTCACGACCTCGGGGTTGATGACCACCGGGTTCTCGCGCTTGGCCTCGGCCACCATCGAGCTGATCAGCCGCTGCATCGACTCCTGCACCATGCTCTCGCGCAACGAGGCCTTGGCGGCCGCGAACGCCTGCGGGTCGAACGCCTTCTTGGCGGTCACCTTGGCGATCGCGACGCCGCGCTCGCCGACGGTGACGGCCGGCGTGAGCGTGCCGACCGCGGCCGCGAAGACAGCGTCGTCGAGCGCCGGCACCATCCCGATCCCCGCGATCGGAGTGCCGCGCTTGTGGTCCGCCACGGTCTGCGCGGTGCCGCCGAGCGCGGCGGCCTGGCTCGCGAACGGCGCCGCCGCGAGGGCGGCGCGCTTGGCCTCGAGTTCGCTCCGCAGCGCCGCCAGTGCCTTGGTCCGCCTGGCGCCGTCCAGCGCCTCGTCCTTCGCCTCGGCGAACGGGGTGGTGCCCGCCGGACGGACCTTGCTCACGCGGTAGACGAACCAGCCGCGGTCGCTGCGCCGCGGGCCGCCGATGAACCCTTCCTTCGCGGAGCTTACCTCGGCGAGCAGCTCGGGATCACGCCCGAGGCCGGGGATGTCCTGGTCGTTCGCGCTGAAAAACGGCGTCACGTTGGAGGTCACGACGTCGCCGGCCAGCCCCTGCCACTGCGCGTCGGTGGTGAGCTTGGCCGCGTCGATCTTGTCGCGCAGCGCGGTCGCGCGCCGGTTGCCCTCGGAGTCCGCGAGTCCCTCGACGAGCTTGTCCTTGATCTGGCCGCGCACCTCGGCGAGCGGCTTGATCCCAGCCGGGCGGAACGCTTCGACCTTGATGATGTGGTACCCGAACTGGCTCTTGACCGGCTCGGAGACCTGGCCGGGCTTGAGGGCGAACGCCGCGTTCTCGAACTCCTTGACCATGCGCCCGCGCGGGAACCAGCCGAGGTCGCCGCCGTTCGTCTTCGAGCCGGGGTCGTCCGAGTACTCCTTGGCGAGCGCCGCGAAGTCGCCGTGCAGCGCCTTGGCGCGCACCGCTTCGGCCTTGGCCAGCGCCGCCTTCCAGCCCGCCCCGTCCTGCGTCGCCGGGCGGATCAGGATGTGGCGGGCCTGCACCTCTTCCGGCACCTTGAACTCGTCCTGGTGCGTGGTGTAGTACTGGGTGATCTGGCTCTCCGGCACGGTGAGGGAGTGGCGGAGCTTGGCGTCGTCCACCAGCAGGTAGTGCAGCTGGCGCTGTTCCGGATGGGTGAAGCGCGCCTGGTTGGCGTCGTAGTACGCCTTGGCATCGGCGTCGGTCACGGTCACGCCGGCGAGCGCCTTGTCCACCGGCACGAAGAGCATGTCGAACGAGACCGCCTCGTTGCGGCGGCGGTACTCGCGCTCCACGTCGGCGTCCGGGATCACGATCCCGGCGGCGAGCGTCTCCTGCAGCTTGGACAGCTCGAGGTCCTGGCGCAGGCCGGCCTCGAACTCCTCGGGCGTGGTCTGGTTGGCGCGCAGGATGCGGGCGTACAGATCGGAGCCGACGAAGCTGCCGTCGCTGCGGCGGAACGCAGGGTACGACTCGATCTTGGCGAGGAGCTCCTTGTCCGTGACCTCGATTCCCATCTTCTTCGCCTCGGCGAGAAGCAGCGTGCGGTCGACGAGGTTCTGCATCGTGATCGTGCCCAGATCGAGCTGATCGCGCACCGCATCGAACTGCTTGCCGTACATCTGCTTGTAACGCTCCTCGGTGGATCGCACCTCGCGCAGGAACTGGGCCTCGGAGATGCTGACGTTGCCGATGCGCGCCGCCAAGCCGGCCAGTCCGCGCGTTCTCGCGCGGCCCGTGCCCCAGTCCACGAAGATGAAGAACACGAACAGGAAGACGACGAACCACAGGATCCACTTGAGGTGTGTGAACTGATCACGGAGCGTCTTGAGCATTCCGCCTCCATCGCGCCCAAACCCAAAGGCAAAGGATTCTATCCCACCGCCTCGCCGCGAGCAAGTTGCACGCCGCTCACTGGTTGCGTCGAATCCGCCGGGAATGCTAAGGTTGGCTGGGTTTGACCATGCGCCCCCCGTCTTCGAGCCCGCCGGCACGACGTTTCGAGGTCGATTGGGTCGTCGTGTCGGTGGCCGGTGCGAAGCGCTGGGGCATGCTCGCGTTCGCCGGGCTTCTGGTCGTCGGCGCGATTGCGACCGCCTTCTACCTCACCCACGAGCCGCCCGAGGCCAAGGCCCAGCGCCTGCTGCGTCGCGCAGCGGCGGCGCAGGAGCAGGTGCGGCGGGCCGGCTTTTCCGACAACCTCGCCGGCGAATTCGATCAGGCGTCACGGCTGCTCGAGGAGGCCCGTTCCGACTGGGATCGCAAGGACTTCCCCGCCTGCATCGCACGCGCTGGCGACGCGCTGCAGCGCTTCGAGCTGCTCGGCGGCCTCGTCAACCGCGAGTTCGTCGGCTCCGGCCAGGTCATTTCGCTGCACGGCAAGGTCGAGGTGCAGCGCGCCAACCAGACCAACTGGGAGCGCGCCCGGGAGAAACAGGCGCTGTACAACGGTGATTTCGTCAAGACCGGGCCGGACGCGTTCGCCGAGGTCCTGTTCTCCGACGGCGCCGTCTACAAGATCGGTTCCGATTCGCTGCTCGAGGTGCACCGCGAGGCACGCGGTGGCCGCTCACCGTCGGCCGGCGAGGTCAAGGTCAAGGTCGGGCAGGTCAACGTCTTCACCGCCGCCAACTCGTCGTCGGTCGTCACCGACGCGGCGCGCGCCGAGGTCGAGCGTGACAGCCGCGTCGGCGTCGAGGTGGCGGAGGACTCCGGTACCTTGGTGGCCGCATACGCCGGCCGCGCGAAGGTCACCGGCGCGAGCGGCGACCAGATGGAGTTGGGGACGCGGCAAGCGGTGAGCGCCGCTCCGGGCGGCAAGCTCGGCCCGCAGCAGACGGTGCCCGACGTGCCGTACCCGGAGAAGCCGCGGGTGAACTTCCTCGTCAACATGGACACCTCCGACCGCGTCGAGCTCGGCTGGCGCCCGGTTCCCGGGAGCGTCGGCTACGAGCTGCAGGTCAGTCGCTCGCGCGTTTTCGCCGCCTCGACGCTGGAGTTCCCGGCCCACCGCCTGGAAGGGAACTCGGCGGTCCTGAAGATCATCAAGCCGGGGACGTACTACTGGCGCGTTGCGGCGCTCGGCAACGGTGGCATCCACTCGGAGTGGAGCTCGCCGAGGTCGTTCAAGGCGTTCGCCGGGCCCAGGGTCGAGGCGTTGACTGACACGACGCCGCCCCGGCTCGAGGTGCAGAAGCCGACGCAGATGGGGAACTTCTTCATCCTGCAGGGGGTCACCGAGCCCGGCGCCACGGTCACGATCAACGGCGAGCCGGTCGAGGTGTCGGGGGACGGCACGTTCAAGAAGGCCGTGGCGCTCAGCCACGAGGGGTGGAACACGATCGTGACGAAAGCCACAGACCCGGCCGGCAACACGGCGGAAGATCGCAAGCAGGTGTACGTGGAGGTCGAATAGAAAACGTATGGGAATGGCCTCGATTCTCTCGCTCTTCTCCTCGGATCTCGCGGTCGATCTCGGGACCGCGACCACGCTCGTCTACACGCGCAATCGCGGGATCGTCGTCTTCGAGCCTTCGATCGTCGCCGTCAACCGCGTCACCAACCGGGTCGAGGCGGTCGGCCAGGCGGCGAAGAACATGCTCGGCAAGACGCCCGGCAACATCTCAGCGATCCGCCCGATGAAGGACGGCGTGATCGCCGATTTCGAGGTCACCGAGAAGATGCTCGAGTACTTCATTCGCAAGGCGCACGGCCGCAACCTGTTCGTGCGACCCCGCATCGTCATCTCGGTCCCGTCCGAGATCACCCCGGTTGAGAAGCGCGCGGTGAAGGACTCCGCGCTGCGCGCCGGCGCCTCGGAGGTCTACCTGATCGAGCAGGCGATGGCGGCGGCGATCGGCGCCGACCTGCCGATCACCGAGCCGACCGGGAACATGATCGTGGACATCGGCGGCGGCACCACCGACGTGGCCGTGATCTCGCTCGCCGGCATCGTCTACGCGCGTTCGGTCCGCATCGCCGGCAACGAGATGGACGACGCGATCATCTCCTACATCAAACGCAAGTACAACCTGCTGATCGGCGAGCGCACCGCGGAGATGATCAAGATCGAGCTCGGTAACGCCTGGCCGGGCGGCGAGTCGCGCACGATGGAGATCAAGGGCCGTGATCTCGTCGAGGGGATCCCGAAGACGCTCACGATCAACGACGAGGAGATCCGCGAGTCGCTGGCCGAGACCGTGAACACGATCGTGGACGCGGTGCGCACGGCGCTCGAGCGCACGCCGCCGGAGCTCTCGGCCGACATCATCGACAAGGGCATCGTGCTCGCCGGCGGCGGCTCGCTGCTGCACAACCTCGACCAGCGCCTGCGGGAGGAGACCGGCATCCCGTGCGCCCACTGCGACGACCCGGTGTCCGCGGTGGTGCGCGGCACCGGCCGGATGCTGACCGACATGGCGCTGCTCAAGAAGATCGCCATCAATTGACGTGACCCGCATCAGGCTCCGACCCGACCTCGCACTCGTAGTCGTCTGCGTCGCTCTGTACGTGGGGTCGGCGGCGCAGGTCCGCTCGCCGGGCGGCCGCAGTGCGCTCGCTCTCGCAGTCGCCGCCATCTCGGCACCGCCGCTCGCCCTCGGCAACGCGGTCGGATCCGCGTGGCAGGAGTTCAGGACCGGCCAGGCCGACCTCGGCACCACGCTGGCCGAGCTCGGGCGCCTGCGACAGGAGAACGGCGAGCTGCGGCGCGCCAACCAGCTCCTCGGCGCCGAGGCCGCCGCGCTGCGTCAGGGCTCGCAGCTGCTCGCGACTTATCCGTCGCTCGCCGAGCATGCCGTGCTTGCCCGTGTCGTGGCCAGGGACGTCGTGCGCACCCACACGCTCCGGCTCGACCGCGGCTCGGCCGACGGCATCCGCCTCGACGGCCCGGTCCTCGGGCGGGCGGGGCTGGTCGGGCGCGTCGATCAGGTGCTCGCCCACTCCTCCCGCGTGCAGTTGCTCACCCACCCCGCGGCGGCGGCGGCCGCGTCGATCGCCGGGGTGCCGTCCGAGGGCCTGCTGACCGGGGGCGACCCGCCTCGCGTCACCGGCTTGCCGCCCTACACCAAGGTCGCTCCCGACGCCCGCGTGGTGTCCACGGGCTCGGAGGGGATCTACCCGCCGGGGCTGCTGTTCGGCACGGCGCTAGAGGCCAGGAACGACGGGCTGTTCACCGTCGTGCCGGTACGGTTGGCCGCCCGCGCGACCGACGTCACGGTCGTGCTGGTGCTCGCCCCGGTCGGCCGGAGCGCCTCATGACGCTCGCCGCCGCCTTCGTCCTCGCCGCCCTGCTGCAGCTCGGCCTCACGGCCGGGCACCTGTGGTGGGCGCTGGCGGCGTGCCAGCCGATCCTCGTCGTCGTGGTCGCCGCTGCCCGGCGGTTCGATCCGGTCGGGGTCGCGTGGACCGGCCTGGCGGCCGGCCTCGCCACCGACTTGATGAGCGAGCGTATCATCGGTCCCGGTGCGATCGCCGGCGCGGTGGGGGGGTTCGTGGTCGCGACGGTCGTGCGCCGGTTCGAGATGGAGGGACCTCTGTACTGGATCGTCGGTTCGCTGTTGGCCGCGGCCTGCAGCGAGGCCGTTTGGATGCTCGCGCTCGTAACCCTCGGGGTGCGGCCCGATCATGGTTTCGCCGGCGGGCTCGCCACCGTGGCGATGACGAGCGGCGCCGGCCTGGCCGTCGCCGCCGGTGAGCGAGCCTGGGGCGCGTGGCAATCGCCGGCGCGCAAGCGGCGGCGCGCGTTGCGGCACCTATGACCTTCGTCCGCGACGACCTGCGGCCGGTCCAGCGACGTCTGGCCACGCTCCTCGTCGCCGCGGCGCTCGGCTTCGGGCTGCTCGCGGTCCGGCTGTGGGTGCTGCAGATCGTGCAGGGCCCGCGCTGGCGCACCGCGGCGGAGAACAACCGCCTCCGCCGCCTCCCCCTCGAGGCGCCACGCGGCACCGTCACCGACGTCCACGGCGAGGTGATCCTCGACAACCGTCCGACCTACCAGCTCCTGCTCTTCCCGGAGGAGATGAAGGACCGCGCCCGCACCGCCGCGTTCCTCACCTCGCTCGGGATCGCATCCGCCGACGAGATCGACGCCCGCCTCGCCAGGGCGTGCCGCACCTCACACCTGCCGTCGGTGATCGCGGACAATCTGACCTGGCCCCAGGTCGCGACGATCGCGGCGCACCGCGCCGAATACCGCGAGCTCGACGTCCACCCCGCCACCCGGCGGTCGTTGCCGAACGGGGCGGCCGTCGCCCACCTCGTCGGCCAGCTCGGCGAGGTCTCTCCGGAGCAACTCGCCGCCGACCCGGCGCTGCGCTCCGGCGAGCTCGTCGGCCGTTCCGGGATCGAGCGCGCGTACCAGGACGTCCTCGGGGGGACCCCCGGCAACCTCGTTGTGGTCGTGGACGCGTTCGGCCGTCAGGTGTCGGCGCTCGCCGAAGAACCGCCGGTGCCGGGCCACCCGCTGCGCACGACGATCGATCTCGACCTGCAGAAGGAAGCGGCCGCCGCCATGACCGGACTGGTCGGGGCGGTGGTGGCGCTCGACCCTCGCGACGGCGCCGTGCGCGTCCTCCTGTCGCAGCCGGCGTTCGACCCCGAGCTGTTCGCGGGACACCTGGAGCCGGCGAAGTGGCGCGAGCTGATCAGCGACCCGCTCGACCCGCTGCACGACCGCGCCTTGCAGGCGCTCTACCCGCCCGGCTCCACGATCAAGCCGCTGTTCGCCGCCGGTGCCCTGCGCGACGGCATCCGCGCGCCGTCCGACAGCGTGTACTGCACCGGGGCGGTCAACATCTACGGCCACCCCTATCGCTGCTGGCAGAAGGGCGGCCACGGGCGGGTCGACCTCGACGAGGCGATCGAGGTCTCATGCGATTCGTTCTTCTACCATCTCGCCCACGACGCCGGGATCGACCACCTGGCCGCGTGGGCGCGCGCGTTCGGGCTCGGCAGCCCGACCGGGATCGAGATCGGCGGCGAGAGCTCCGGCCTCGTCCCCGACGAGGCCTGGAGTCGCAAGGCGCGCGGCCAGCCGTGGTACGGCGGCGAGACGATCTCCGTCGGCATCGGGCAGGGACCGATCCTGGTCACGCCGATTCAGCTCGCCGTCGCCTATTCGGCGCTCGTCAACGGCGGCCTGCTCGTCCAGCCCCACCTGGTCGAGGGTCAAGGTCGCCCGCCGCGGCCGATCGGGTTCCCCCCGGCCGTGCTCGCCGAGGTGCAGCGCGCCATGCAGCTGGTCGTGGCCGGTCCCCGCGGCACCGCGCGCCGGCTCGCGGCGCTACCTGTCCGCATCGCGGGCAAGACGGGGACGTCCCAGGTGATCCACAAGCAGGAGGGCGTCACCTGGCAGCAGCTGCCGTGGAACGAGCGCCATCACGCGCTCTTCGTCGGGTACGCCCCGGTCGGGAATCCCGAGCTCGTGGTC
>DAIDOU010000168.1 GCA_027458945.1 Acidobacteriota bacterium | reverse complement strand
AACTGGTTGGTGGCCTTGAGCGGGTCGGCCATGTTCTTGCCTTCTTCGACCTGCTTGCGCACCTCGAGGATCGCCCGCTCGATGACCGCGTTGCCCGCCGTCCGCGCCGTGATCTCCAGCGCCTCGAGCACGGGCACGCCGGCGGAGAGCAGCGTGCCGAGGGTGCGGCAGAACCGCGCCACCGCGATCTTGCGCAGGACGGCCCCGAGGATCGGCGTCTTCAACAGCAGCCGGTCGATGACGAGCCTGCCCTGCTCGGTCTTGTAGTAGCGGCGCAGCGCGAAGATGGCCCCGGCAACGACGCCGACGATCAGCCACCAGAAACGGCCGATGAACTTCGACATCGCCACCACGACCCTGGTCGGCAGCGGGAGGTCGGCGCCGAGGGAGACGAACAGCGCACCGAACACCGGGATGACCTTCCAGAGGATGACGTAGACGACCAGGCCCGCGATCGACAGCACCGCGATCGGGTAGATCATCGCGGCCTTGACCTGGGCCTTCAACCTGGCGTTCTTCTCGATGTAGCTGGCCAGCCGCTGCAGGATCAAGTCGAGGATGCCGCCCGCCTCGCCGGCCGCGACCATGTTCACGAACAAGTCGTCGAACGCCTGCGGGTGCTTCTTCATCGCGTTGGCGAGCGAGGAGCCGGACTCCACGTCCTCGCGCACCTGCAGGATGATGCGCTGGAACGCCTTGTGATCCTGCTGCTCGCCGAGAATCTGCAGGCACTGCACCAGCGGCAGCCCGGCGTCGATCATCACCGAGAACTGGCGCGTGAACACCGCGAGCGTCTTCTCGGGCACGCCGCCCCGGAGTCTCGGGACGGCGATCTCCTTCCCCTTTTCCTTGACGGTGATGGGGACGATCTGCTGCCGCCGCAGCACGGCGAGCACCGCATCCTTGCTGTCCGCCACCAGGACGCCGCCCTGGGGACGGCCGGCGCGGTCACGGCCCTTCCATTCGAAACTCGGCATGGCCTAACCCCTCCCGGAGACCCGCGGCGCCGCCCCCGGCTGCACCACGCCGGTGCCGCGGTTGATCATGTCCTGCAGCTCCTCGGGGTTGGAGCTGTGCGACAGCGCCACCTGCAGCGCAATCATCCGCCGTTGGTAGAGCGTCGCGAGCGACTGGTTGAACGTCTGCATCCCGTGCTTGATCTGACCGGTCTGCATCGTCGAGTAGATCTGGTGCACCTTGTCCTCGCGGATGAGGTTGCGCACCGCGCTGTTGGGGACCAGGACCTCGCAGCACAGCACCCGCCCCTTACCGCTGGCGCGCGGCAGTAGCGCCTGGCAGATGATCCCCTCGAGCACGAACGAGAGCTGCGCCCGCACCTGCGGCTGCTGGTGCTCGGGGAAGACGTCGATGATGCGGTTGATCGTCTGCGGCGCCGAGTTGGTGTGCAGGGTGGCGAAGGTGAGGTGGCCGGTCTCGGCGATCTGTAGCGCCGACTCGATCGTCTCCAGATCGCGCATCTCGCCGATCAGCACGACGTCCGGGTCCTCGCGCAGCGCGGAGCGCAGCGCGTTGGGATAGGACTGTGTGTCGGCGTGCAGCTCGCGCTGGTTCACCATCGCCTTCTTGTGCGTGTGCAGGTACTCGATCGGGTCCTCGATCGTGACGATGTGGAGCGCTTTCTCGGCGTTGACCTTGTCGAGCATGGCCGCGAGCGAGGTGGATTTGCCGCAGCCGGTGGGCCCGGTCACGAGCACGAGCCCTCGCGGCCGGTCGCACAGCGATTCCACGACCGCGGGAAGGCCGAGGTCCTTGAACCCGAGGATCTCGTACGGGATCCTGCGGAACGCTCCCGCCACCGCGCCGCGCTGAAAGAAGATGTTGGCGCGGAACCTGGCCAGCCCCTTGATACCGAACGAGAGGTCGAGCTCGAACGTCTCCTCGAGCCGGTGCTTCTGCGCATCGGTGAGCACCGAGTACGCGAGCCGCTTCGTCTCCGGCGCGGTCAGCGCGGGCAGCGGCAGGCGCTCGAGAACGCCGTCCACACGGATGACCGGGGGCGTATTGGTCGTGATGTGAAGGTCGGTGGCGCCCTTCTCGACCATCGTCTTCAGCAGCTCGTGCAGCGTGATCGCCATGATCTCCCCTACTCTCCCTCTAGAGTACCGTTTCCCGCACCACCTCGTCGATCGTCGTCAGCCCTTCGCGGATCTTCTGCAGGCCCGACTGCCGCAGCGTGATCATCCCCTCCTCCACCGCCTTGCGCCGCAGCTCGACCGCAGTCGCGCCGGAGAGGATCAGCTCGCGCATGTCTTCGGTGATGTCCATCACCTCGAAGAGGCCGAGCCGCCCCTTGTAGCCGCTGTTGCTGCACTTGTCGCACCCGCGCCCCTTGGCCAGCTTGAGGCTGTGCGCCTCGCTCTCCGGGAACCCGACCGAGAGCAGGGCCTGGATCGGCGTCTCGATCTCCTCCTTGCAGCTCTGGCACACCTTGCGGATGAGCCGCTGGGCCGCGATCACGTTGACCGACGTGGCGACGAGGAACGGCTCAATCCCCATGTTCATCAGGCGCGAGATCGTGGACGGAGCGTCGTTGGTGTGCAGGGTGGAGAGCACCAGGTGCCCGGTGAGCGCCGCCTTGATCGCGATCTCGGCCGTCTCGAAGTCGCGGATCTCGCCGACGAGGATGATGTTCGGGTCCTGGCGCAGGAACGAGCGCAGCGCGGCGGCGAAGTTGAGTCCGATCGAGTCCTTCATCTGGACCTGGTTGACGCCGGGGAGCTGGAACTCCACCGGGTCCTCCGCGGTCATGATGTTGGTCTCCGGCACGTTCACCCGCTGCAGCGCGGAGTACAGCGTGTTGGTCTTGCCGGAACCGGTCGGGCCGGTGACCAGGACCATCCCGTACGGCTTGAGGATGTTGTCCTCGAACTTCTTCAAGCTCGACTTCTCGAACCCGAGCTTGGTCATGTCCAGGCGCAGGTTCTCCTTGTCGAGCAACCGCAGCACCACCTTCTCCCCGTGCAGCGTGGGCAGCACGGAGACGCGGAAGTCGAGCTCGCGCATGCGCCCCTCGATCTTGGCCTTGAGCTTGATGCGGCCGTCCTGAGGCAGTCGCTTCTCGGCGATGTCGAGCTTGGCGAGGACCTTGATGCGTGACGTGATGGCGTCCTTCAGGCGTTGCGGCGGGTTCATCACCTCGCGCAGGAGGCCGTCGATGCGGTAGCGGACCCGATAGCTCTTCTCGTACGGCTCGACGTGGATGTCTGACGCCCCGCGCTTGATCGCGTCCGTCAGCATGATGTTCACAAGGCGGACAACCGGGGCCTCCTGCGACTCCTCGGCCAGCTTGGCGACGTCGAGCTCTTCCTCCTCCTCCATCAGCTCGAGCGCCGCCTCGTCGACCGTCGTCAGGTCCTCCATCACCTTCTTCAGCTCCAGCTCGCGGGAGGACCCGAAGTTGCGGTCGATGCGCTCACGGATCGCCTCTTCCGAGGCCACGACCGGCTCGACGCGGTAGCCGGTCATGAAGGTGATCTCGTCCATGGCGAAGATGTTGGTCGGGTCGGTCATCGCCAGCGTGAGCGTCGCGCCGGTCTTGTTCACAGGGATGACGTTGTACTTGCGGGCGAGGTCGACCGGGATGATCTTCGCGACCCCCGGGTCGATCTCGAAGTGGCGCAGGTTGATCGAAGGCACCCCGAACTGGTGCGACAGGCACTCGATGATGTCGTCCTCGGTGACGAAACCGAGCCGCTGCAGGATCTCGCCCAGCTTGCCGCCCGTGCTCTTTTGCTCCTCGAGCGCCTTGTTGAGCTGCTGCTGATTGACCAGCTGGGCCTTGAGAAGCAGTTCGCCGAGCTTCAGGGCCATGCGACTCCCTTCCGTGAACTTTCGATCCGCTTGCGAATTCTATCATCCCGGGTGCAGCGCACTCCAGCGCAAGCGGGGCGCGGCCCGAATCGGTTCGCGCCGGCCGTGCCCTGCTACGCCGCTGGGCCGATCGCCGCCAGCAACGCGGCGAACACCGGCTCTATCTCAACCTCGCCCGCGCCACCGGTACGCGCCCGGCCTCGCCCCGCGGCCGTGCCGGCGGCCGCGACCAGGCGCACCTGCGCTCCCCTCGGCCCGTTGCGGGCGGGGTCGGTGGCGACGAACACCGCCACGGTCGGGACGCCGAGGGCCGCCGCCAGATGGACCGGGCCCGTGTCGCCGCCGACCACGGCCGCGCACCGCGAGAGCAGCACGGCCAGCTCCGGGATCGAGGTCGGCGGGGCCAGCGCCACGGCCCCTCCTGCCGCCGCCGCGACCTCCTCCGCCAGCGCCCTCTCGCCCGGGCCCCAGACGACGAGCGGCGAGAAGCCGGCCGCCGCGGCCTTCCGCCCGAGCCCCGCGAAGCTCGCGGCCGGCCAGCTCTTTCCGGCGCCGCCGGTCGCCGGCAGCAGCGCCACGCGCGCGGCCCCGCGCTCCGCCCCGTCACCCGCACCGCCGCCGAGCAGGAAGCGGCCGTCGGGGGCCGCGCCGAACGGCGGCCGGCGGCCCAGCGCCGCCAGCAACGACAGGTTGATGTCGACGATGTGACGCGCCTCGGGGGCCGGCGACACCGTGCGCGTGTACCACGCCCCGGCGAGCGCCTCCCGCCGGTGGGCGCGGTCCAACCCGACCCGCTCGCCGGCGCGGGAGAGCGCGGCCCACACGGCCGACTTGACCAGCCCTTGGGGATCGAGGGCCAGGTCGGCCCCGAAGCGGCGCAGCGCCGCCCGCGCCGCGACGACCTCGCGGCGCGTCGCGGCCGCGAACGGGTGCCGGCGCCAGCGCCGCGTCGCCACCGGGATCGCCAGCGTCACCGCGGGATGGGCCGCCACGAGCGGCAGCAGCGGTTCCTCGACCACCCACGCGAGCTCCACCCGCTCCGGGCCGGCCACCAGCGCCTCGGCGAGCGGCCACGTATGGACGATATCGCCGAACGCCGACAGCCGGCTGAGGACGATGCGCACCGGCGGATTCTAATGCGTCGCCGGGAGATTCCAATCGCCGCCCGGCACGGTTCGGGCCGTTCAGACCGCCCGCTGCGAGCGGTACGGACGACACCTGTTGAGAATTTCATCATTCCCGTCCATGGCACGAAAATCGTTACGGAGCAACAGCTTGCTCGGCTCCAAAGGGTTGCGACGCCGGCCCGTCGATCGTCGGACCATGTTGAAATCATCCACACCTCGCCGGTCAGCGATCCCCGGATGAATATTGTAAATATCTGCACACAAATATTTTACGTAAATTATAGCAAGTTGGCAAGGAGCTTGCTCCAAAGAGGTACAAGCGGGGGCCGGGACGTGGCACCTGCGGGAGGCAACGATGACCGCGATTCTGGTGATCCTCACGATTCTGGTGTTCGTCGGCGTCGACGCGCTCGTCATGGCGTTCCGCCGCCGCCACGCGGCTGCACCCGCCGCGGCCTCGGTCGCCCCGATGCTGGAGCCGAGGCCGCCGCACGGCATCTTTCTCGGCCCCCGGCACGCGTGGGTTCGCATCACCTCGGACGGCGCGCTCCGCGTCGGCATCGACGACTTCCTCGCCGAGGCGCTCGGCGACGTCGAAGGCGTCGAGGCCCCGCCGCGCGGCGCCCAGGTCCGGCGCGGCGACCCACTCCTGCGGCTCCGGGTCAAAGGACGCTCGCTCGTGATCCCGGCGCCGGTGAGCGGCGAGGTCGTGGCCGTCAACGCCCACGCCGTCGCGCAGCCGTGGGCGGTGAGCCGGGACCCGTACGGCGTCGGGTGGGTGGTGGCGCTGTGGACCCGCGACCACCAC
>DAIDOU010000167.1 GCA_027458945.1 Acidobacteriota bacterium | reverse complement strand
CGGCACTCCGGATGAGCGCCTCGGCTATACTTGGCGCCGCGACGGGAGGATGTCAACGGCAATGAGCGGGACCTTGCACACCAGGGTGAAGCAGATGATCATCGACAGGCTCCAGCTCGAGGGGATGACGCCCGCCGACATCGACGACGGGGCGCCCCTGTTCGGCGATGGGCTGGGGCTGGATTCGATCGATGCGCTCGAGCTCGTGATCGGTATCGAGAAGGTCTTCGGCGTCCGGATCCAGGACGAGGAGGTCGGCGCCAAGGCGATGGCCTCGGTGAACGCCCTGGTCGAGTTCATGCGGAGCAAAGGTGTCGCCGAGGGCGACTGAGCCGATCCCCCATCGTTTTCCGTTCCGGCTCGTGGAACGGCCGCAGGCGGGCGAGCCGGAGCCCGTCGCGATCACACTCGCAACTGCCGACGGCGCCCTGACGGGCACGGGGCCGTGGCCGGCGACGCTGGTCGCCGAGGCGATGGCGCAGGCGATCCTCGTGGCGGTAGGCGCGCCGCGCGGCGGCGCGTTACGCCTCGTCGGCCTCGACGATGTCGCGGTCTTCCGGCCGCTGGCGCCGGGCGATCGGCTCGAGGTCGAGGTTCGCGAGGTGGCCTCGTTCGGCGCCTTGCGGCGGTACCACTGCCGGGGCCTGCTCGCAGGGGGCCTGGCGGCGGTGGCGGACGTCACGGTTTCGGGTTGAGACGAGCGCTGCACGAGGGAGTGGACGATGCGCATCAACAGATCGGACGAGGGCGGCACCACGATCGTCGACGTGGAGGGGACGATCAAGCTCGGCGAGTCGGCGCAGCAGTTCGCCGCCGAGCTGCAGGACGTGTTCGACCGAACGGCCGGCGGCGTCGTGATCGACTTCGCGCGCATCGACTACGTCGATTCGACGGGGATCGGCGAGTTGGTCGGTTACCTGCAACGGTTCAGCCGCGCCAACCGCAAGGTGGCGCTGTTCCGTCCGCACCAGCGCCTCGAGGCGCTGCTCAAGCTGACGCGTCTAGAGACGATCTTCCCGATCTTCTGGGAGCGCGGCGAGGCGCTACGGTTCGTCCGCGGGAGCGCGAGCTGACGACGCGGGCGACCGCGCGCCGGAACTCCCCGCGGCCGGGACGGCCGGCGGCAGGAAACGATGGTGCGAAAGGGGGGATTTGAACCCCCATGAGCTTGCGCTCACAAGGTCCTGAGCCTTGCGCGTCTGCCAGTTCCGCCACTTTCGCACGCGCCGCCGGGAGTTTAACGGCGGGTGGGAATACTGTCAATGCGCCGGGTCGCCTCGCCGGCGGCGAGAGCGCAACGGAGGGCGAGGATGCACCGTAGGCAGGTCGTCGCCGAGGTGAGGGCCGCGCGCGGGAACGGCATCACGCTCGCACAGCTCGAGCGTCGCCTCGCAGCGGCATCGGAAGCGGCCGTGGAGCGCGCCGAGCTGACGCGGCTTTTGGCCGAGGCCGAGGCGCGGGGCGAGGTCGTGCGCGCGGGCGGCCGCGTGCTCGCGGTGGAGTACTCGGACTACTACGTCGGCGAGCTGCGCCTGACCTCGCGAGGGTTCGGGGTCGTCCGGCAGGAGGAGCGTGACCTGCCCGACATCGTCGTCCCGGCCGACAAGCTCGGCAGCGCCATGGACGGCGATCAGGTCCTCGTCCACCGCGGCCAAGCTCGCAGGCGCAAAGCCCAGGGGCAGGACCTCCCCGGCGAGGTCGCGCGGGTGCTGCGCCGCCGCCGCCCGACCCTGGTCGGCCGCTTCGTCCCCGACCCGGTGCAGCCCTGGGTGGATCCCTACGCCCGCCGGGTGGCGACGCACGTGGTGCTCGCCGCGGCCCCGGCCGAGTGGCCGAGGCCGGGGGAGTTCGTCGAGGTCGCAGTGGACGAGTCCGGGGACGCGGGCGCGGTCCGCGGCCGGCTGCTGCGCACCCTCGGCATGGCGGGCGAGAGCGGCGTCGACGAGGAGGTCGTGCTGGCCGAGCTCGGGATCCCGGTCGAGTTCCCGCCCGAGGCCGAGCTGGAGGCGGCGTCGCTCCCCGACCGGGTCGGAGCCGGCGATCTCGACGCTCGGGCCGACCACCGCGGCCACCCGGCCGTCACGATCGACGGGGCGAGCGCGCGCGACTTCGACGACGCCGTGGCGGCGTTCCCGGCGGCCGGCGGGGCGATCGAGGTCTTCGTCCACATCGCCGACGTCTCCCACTACGTGCGGCCGGGCGCCGCCCTCGACGCCGCCGCGCGCGAGCGCGGGACCAGCGTCTACCTGCCCGGCCGCTGCGTGCCGATGCTGCCGGAGAAGCTCTCCAACCACCTCTGTTCGCTCGTCGCCGGCGAGGATCGCCTGGCGTTCTCCGTCCGGTTCCTCGTGGCCGAGGACGGAGCGGTGGAGGGGTACCGCGCCGAGCGCAGCGTCTTTCGTTCGCGCCGCCGCTGCACCTATGACGAGGTATTCGACTGGCTCGAGCGCGGGGCGTTCCCTACGGAGGTGGACCCCCAGGTGCGGCGCTCGCTGGAACTCCTCGACGCGGCGGCGCAGCGCCTCGGCCGGCGGCGGCGCGAGCGCGGCTCGATCGACTTCGATCTCCCGGAGCCGGAGATCCTGCTCGACCCCGAGGGGTTCATGACGGGCGTGCAGGCCGCGCCGCGCCACCGCGCCCACCGCCTCATCGAGGAGCTGATGATCGCGGCGAACGAGTGCGTCGCCCGCATGCTGGTGTGGGGGCGACAGCCGGGGCTCTTCCGGGTGCACGAGCGCCCGTCGGC
>DAIDOU010000166.1 GCA_027458945.1 Acidobacteriota bacterium | reverse complement strand
GGCAAGTGCCCGCCGTGCCGCGTCGGCACGCGCGTCATGCTCAACCTGCTGGAACGGATCACGCGCGGCGAGGGCCACGCCTCCGACCTCGAGACCCTCGAGAGCCTTGGCCGGCACATTCAGCGCTCGTCGCTGTGCGGGCTCGGCCAGACCTCCGCGAACGCCGTGCTCTCGACGCTCCGCCACTTCCGCGCCGAGTACGTCGAGCACATCGAGGAGAAACACTGCCGCGCCTGTTCCTGCCGCGAGCTCGTCGCCGCGCCCTGTTCGCACGCCTGCCCAGCCGGCGTGGACGTGCCGCGGTACGTCCGCGCGATCGCGGAGGAGAGGTTCGAGGACGCCTACCTCATCGTGCGCGAGCGGATCCCGCTCCCGTCAGTATGCGGCCACGTGTGCTTCGCGCCGTGCGAGTCGCGCTGCCGGCGCTCGCAGCTCGATGCGCCGTTGGCCGTGCGCGCCCTTAAGCGGACTGCGGTCGAGCGCGGCGCGGGGGCGGAGCCGCGCTTGCGCACGCCCGTGGCGGCTACCGGCAAGCGCGTTGCGGTCGTGGGCTCCGGGCCGGCGGGTCTCACCGCCGCCTACTACCTCGCGCGCAAGGGCCATCGGGTCACGGTGCTCGAGGAGCTCGCCGAACCCGGTGGGATGCTGCGCTGGGGGATCCCCGCCTACCGCCTCCCGCACGACGTCTTGCGCGCCGAGATCGAGCAGGTGATCGTCGCGGCCGGAGTCGAGATCCGCACCGGCATCAAGGTCGGGTCCGTAGCCGAGCTGAAGGCGGAGGGTTACGACGCCGTGTTCCTCGCGCTCGGAGCCCACCGCGGCGTGCGCATGGAGATCCCCGGCGACGACGACCCGGCGGTCCATGAGGCGGTCGACCTCTTGCGTCGGGTCTCCGGCGGCGAGCGGCCGGAGCTGGGCGATCACGTGACCGTGATCGGCGGCGGCAACACGGCGGTCGACGCGGCGCGCACCGCCCTGCGCTTGGGCGCGGGCTCGGTGGAGGTCATCTACCGCCGTTCGCGGCAGGAGATGCCGGCCGACCCCGCCGAGGTGGCGGCCGCCACCGAGGAGGGGGTGCGCTTCCGCTTCCTCACGCTCCCCACCGAGGTGCTCCGCAGCAACGGCCGGCTCGAGCTCGGCTGCGTCGAGATGCGCCTGGGGACTGCGGACGCCAGCGGACGCCGTCGCCCTCAGCCGGTCCCCGGCAGCGACTTCCGCGTGCCGGCGACCGCCGTGGTCATGGCCGTCGGCCAACGGCCCGCCGTCCCTCCGGGGCTCGGTGTGGCGGTGGAGGAGCGCGGCCAGGCCGTGGTCGAGCGGGCATCGCTCGCCTGCGACGCCGAGGGCGTGTTCGCAGGCGGCGACTTCGTCCTCGGCCCCGCGACGGTGATCGACGCGATCGCCCAGGGGCGCCGGGCCGCGGCCGCGCTCGACCGCTACCTGGGCGGTGACGGCGCGATCCGCGAGACGCGGGTGCCGGCGGAGGACCTCGCCGCCCTGCCGCCGCTGGCCGCAGGGGTCGACACGGCGCGCCGTACGGACCCTGGGCGGCTGCGGCCCGGGGCACGGCGCAGCGTGTTCACCGAGGTCGAGATGGCTTACTCTGTGGAGGACGCCATTCACGAGGCGACACGGTGCCTGCGCTGCGATCTCGAACACGACTCGCGGAGCGGGCTGGCAGCGGTGGACGAAGCCTAGCGCGAGGTGAAGCGATGGAACGGAAGAGCGTCCTGCTCGTTGACGACGACGCGGTCTTCGTGGACGCCGTGTCGGCGGTGCTCGAGGGCCGCTACGAGGTGCGCACGGCC
>DAIDOU010000165.1 GCA_027458945.1 Acidobacteriota bacterium | reverse complement strand
ACGGGGACCGAGATCGCGTAGCCGTTGTCCTCGATGACGTAGAGCACCGGGAGCCGCGCGTTGCACGCGGTGTTGAGCGACTCCCAGAACTCGCCCTGGGAGGTGGTCCCGTCCCCGAGCGACACCCACACGACCTCGCCGGAGCCGGGAGGACGCTCGGCGGCCGTCTCCAGCGCCCGCAGGTACCTCCCCGCCTCGGAGAACCCGACCGCTTGCAGGCACTGGGTCCCGGTCGGCGACGACGGTGGCGTGAGGTGGAGGCGCCGCTGGCCGAAGTGGTTGGGCATCTGCCGCCCGCGCGAGTCCGGCCCGCTGGCGGCGCCGGCGGCGCCGAGGAAGATCTCGTACGGGGTCATCCCGAGGGCGATCGCGAGCGCACGGTCGCGGTAGTAGGTGAAGAACCAGTCCTTCTCCGCGGAGAGGTGGCGGGCAGCGGCGGCCAGGAACCCCTCGTGGCCGACGCCGTTGATCTGGAAGAAGACGAGGTTCTGCTGCTTGAGCTGGATCTCCTTGTCGTCCACCTTGCGCGACGTCACCATCACGCGGTAGGCGTCCAGCACGTCGGCCAGCGGCAACGCCCCGGGCTCGCTCGTCGCAACCGTCGCCATTCGCAACCTCCTCGCCATGCCCAGGCGCCCGCCCGGTGGCGGAGAACCCTTCGCAGACCGACTCTCCATTCTACGCAGAATTGCGCTCGCACCCGCGGCATTCCCGGGTCTTGCGGCGGCCCCCCGCCCGGGTTACCTTGAACGAAAGGAGACCCGCCATGGTCAAGCACATCGCCGTCGGTCTCGACGGCTCCGCCAACGCCGGCACCGCTCTGAGGCTGGCGATCGAGCTCGCCGGGCGGGTCCATGGGGTGGTGCACGGCATCCACGTCGTCGACGCCACGTTCCTCGAGGGGGCGTTCATCACGGACATCTCGGGCTCGATGGGGTTCGAGCCGTTCCTCAACCTGCAGTCGCAGATGCGCGCGACGCTGGACGAGGTCGCCGGGGTCGTCCGCTCCGACTTCGACGAGCGCTGCGGCGCCGCCGGTATCGAGAGCCGGTTCCACCTCGAGCGGGCCGGCGTGGCGCACGGCGTCCTCGCCGCGTCCAAGCTCGCCGACGTGCTGTTCGTCGGGCAGCGCGGGGTCAACGCGCGCTTCCACGAGGACCTCCTCGGGGCCACCGCGGAGACACTGCTCCGCCGCTCGCCGGTCCCCGTGCTCGTGGTGCCCGCGGCGGCCGAGCTCCCGGGCCGGCCGCTCGCCGCCTACGACGGCAGCCCGAAGGCGACGCGGGCGTTGCAACAGGCGGCGGAGCTGACGCGCGCTCTCGGCCTGCCGCTCACGGTGGCGACCGTGGACGTGCAGGAGGAGCGCGGCCGCGCCCGCCTCGACGAAGCGGAGCGCTACCTCGCGCCGTACGAGGTCAAGGCCGAGTACGCGTTCGTGCCCGGCGAGGCGGTCGAACAGGAGCTCTTGCGCCTGCTCGCCCCCGGTCGCCACGACCTCGTGTTCCTCGGCGCCCACGGGCACCGCCGCATCGTCGAGCTGGTCCTCGGCTCGACCAGCCAGTACCTGGCGCGGCGCTCGCCGGTCCCGGTCTGGTGCGTGACCCGCGCCTGAGCAGGATCGGGGCCGGAGGTCGACGATGGGAGCGATCGAGAACGCGGCGCTGGTCGCGGTGCGCGACTGCCTCGGCATCCAGCCGCACGAGACGCTGCTCGTGGTGACCGACCCGCCGCTGGCGGCGATCGCCCGCGTGCTGGCCGAGATCGCTCGACCGCTGGCCCGCGAGGTCACGCTGCTCGAGTACGCCGAGCGCGAACTCAACGGCCAGGAGCCCCCACCCCCGGTCCCGGCCGCGATGGCGGCGGTCGACGCCGTGATCGCCGTGACCAGCCGCTCGGTCACGCACACCGCGGCGAGGCGCGCCGCGACCGCCGCCGGCGCGCGGGTCGCGACGATGCCGGGGATCACCGAGGCGTGCCTCGTACGCACGATGAACGCCGACTACCGGGCGATCGCCGAGCGGACGCTGCGCGTCACCGAGCGGTTGACGCGGGCCTCGACGGCCCACCTCTCCACCCGACTCGGTACCGACCTCACGCTGCCGATCGCCGGCATCGCGGCGATCCCATCCACCGGCCTGATCCGCGAGTGCGGTCGCTGGGGCAACCTGCCGTCCGGCGAGTCCTACCTCCGCCCCGAGGAGGGTCGGGCCGAGGGCATCCTGGTGGTGGACGGCGCGCTCGCCGGCATCGGGACCGTGGGCGAGCCGGTCCGCATCACGATCCGGGGCGGGCTCGCGGTCGAGGTCGGCGGCGGTCGCGAGGCGGCCGTGTTCTCGGCGATGCTCGACAAGGCGGGCCCGGCGGCCCGCAACGTCGCGGAGCTGGGTGTCGGCACCAACGACCGCGCGATCCTCACGGGCCAAATCCTCGAGGACGAGAAGATCCTCGGCACGGTCCACGTCGCGTTCGGCAACAACGCCTCGATGGGAGGCACCGTCGACATTCCCTTCCACGTCGACGGGATCGTGCTCCACCCCACGCTCGTGCTCGACGGTGAGGCGCTGCTCCGCGACGGGACGCCGCTGTTCGACTGA
>DAIDOU010000164.1 GCA_027458945.1 Acidobacteriota bacterium | reverse complement strand
ATCGGCAAGGCGACCGCGAGCTCCCTGTCGAGCGAGAACCGGAGCATGTGGTCGAGCGGGAGCGGCGAGGTGACGTACGCCGCCAGGAGGGCGCACGCCCACACCGCCACGAGGATCCGGATCGGAGTCGCATCGCGACCGCGAAGCGCCAGGAGTGCGGCGGCCCAGGCGGCGAGCAGGGCGACGTGAGTCGGCGTCACGACGGTCCAGAGCGCACGCGGGAACCCGAGGAGACGGTGGCCGACCCACTCAGGCGACAGGGTCGCCATGTACCCCCGGATGCCGTGCAGCGTTGTGGCCGCTCTCCACGCAGCGACCGGCGTAAACGTCGCAACGGCGATCGCCAGCGCGACGCGCCGGGAGGCGGTCAACCAGGCCGCGATCACGAGGGCGACGGCGAGCGCCACGCCCTCGTATTTCGTCATCGCCAGGATGGAGCCCGCGGCCGCTGCCGTTAGCCACGCCCCCGGTCTCCGGCTGGCCGCCTGGAGCAGCGCCGCCATCCCCGCGCTGATCCCGAAGGCGATCAGCGGTTCGGCGTATCCCGAGTAGGCGACCGCGGGCGTGAACACGACCGGGATCCACGCCCCCGCGATGGCCGCCAGCGCACGGACCGGCCCCGGCGCCGGCCGCGAGCACTCCCAGCACGCCGCCGCGATCCCGACCACGAGCACGGCGTGCCAGGCGACGGCTGCGGCGGCCGCACTTCCTCCGAAGACGATCCCTGATGCGATGAGGTCCGGCCAGAGCGGGGGGTAGTCCGGGTGGACGAGCCAGTCCGGGGGACGCGCGAGCCAGGCGAAGTCGTGGCCCCCCGCCAGCGCGAACACCTTGGCCTTCAACCCCCACGAGTAACGGAAGTCCCAGCCGAACGCGGGCACGGACGCAACGGCCAGCGCGCGAACGGCCGTCGCCGCGGCGGCGATGGCGCCCCAACTCCACCCGGGGCGGGGGTGCGGCCACTCCAGCGGGCCAGCCAACGCGCCGGTCGCGGCCGCCGCCACCGCCGGGATCGCGAGCACGGTCGCGGTCCAGCGTACGTGGCAGAGGTCGAGGAGGGCGAGGGTCGCTCCCGTGAGCACCACGCCCCACAGCACCGCTCCGGAAAGCGTGTCTGGAGCGGCACCAAGGCGGCGGTGCCAGCGCGTGATGCCCCATCCTCCTAGCAACGAGAGCAGCACCGGCAGCCACGCGTTCATGGTGTTGTCCGCTGCACCACCCGGAGCCCTCCGGACCTCCAGATCGTGCGCCAGCCCGGCGGCACGGGGCGATCGTCGGTCGTGACGACCGTTCCCCAACGGGAGCCGGGCGGAAAGCCCGGCAGCGGTGCCCACGAGACGTCCGGGCGGCGCCAGGCGGCCTCGAGAAGGAGAAACCTGGAGAAGCTGGGTTCGGAGCCGGACTGGCCGATCAGCCCGACGCTGACGCCACGGGGGAGCGGCGCCGCCAGCAGCGGCGCAATAACGTCCCTCCACCACGGCGCTCGTGGAAGACGACGGTCGGGACCGACCACGGACGCCACACCGAGGGCGCACGAGATGACCGCAGCCAGGAACGCGGCGCCGGCCCGGGTCCCATGCATTCGCGGACGATACCATGCGTGCGGCTGTCTCAGCGTGGCGGCGCCGACCCCCAGTCGCCGGCAGCGCGCAGGTCGACGCCGTACGCCTTGAGCACCTGACGCGCGACGACGCGCTTGTGTACCTCGTCGGGCCCGTCGTAGATCCGCGCCGCCCGCTCGTGCCGGTACCAGAACGCGAGCGGCGTGTCGTCGGTCATGCCGAGGGCGCCGTGCACCTGGAGCGCCCGGTCGAGGACGCGCTGCAGCACGCCGGCGACGTGGAACTTGACGAGCGAGACGTCGGCGCGGAACTCGCCCCCGTGTTCGATCTTCCATGCGGCCTGCAGCACCATCAGCCGCGCGCCCTCGATCTCGGCCAGCGACTCCGCGATCCACTCCTGCACCGTCTGCTGGGCCGCCAGCGGCTTACCCGGCGCGAGCTCGCGCCCGGCGGCGTGACGGCACATCAGGTCGAGCGCCCGCCGGCAGACGCCGATCCAGCGGCTGACGTGGTGGATCCTTCCCGGTCCGAGGCGCGACTGTGCCAGCTTGAAGCCAGCGCCCAGCGGACCGAGCATGGCATCGCCGGGCACGCGCACACCGTGCAGCATCAGCTCGCCGTGGCTGAGCCAGCCCCGCCCCGCGTGTCCCATCACCGGCACGTTGCGAACGAGCTCGTAGCCCTCGCTGTCGGCAGGGACGAGGAACATGCTGGCGCGGCGATACGGGTTGGGGTCGGCCGGGTCGGTCACGGCCATGACGACGGCGAGCGTCGCGCCATCGGCGGCCGTCGCGAACCACTTGTGCCCGCGCAGCACCCACTCGTCGCCGCGGCGCTCGGCCGTCGTACTCATCCACACCGGGTTGGATCCGGCGTGCTCCGGCTCGGTCATCAAGAACGTGCTGCGGATCTCGCCGCGGACGAGAGGCGCGAGCCACCGCCCTTTCTGCGCGGGCGTCCCCCAGGCGTGCAGCAGCTCCATGTTGCCCACGTCGGGCGCGGCGAAGTTGAACGCGTAGTGCCCGAGCGGGTGCATGCCGAGCACCTCCGAGAGCTGCGCCTGCTCGAGCAGGGTCAGCCCGGCCCCGCCGTGCTCGGCCGCCATGTG
>DAIDOU010000163.1 GCA_027458945.1 Acidobacteriota bacterium | reverse complement strand
GTCCGCGGTCAACTCGCTCATCGGGTGGCCTCCTCCGTCTCGGTGGTCGCCGTGGCGTCCGTCCGTCCCTCGCGCCACGCCGCGAGCGCGTCGACCAGCGTGACCCACGGGAGCATCGCGCACTTGACCCGCACCGCGAACCGCTGCACCCCCTCGAGCGCCTCGAGGTCGCCGAGCTCGGCGCCGGCGGGCGCCGGGCCGCCGTGCATCACGGCGCGGAACGCCGCCGCGGTCGCCTCGGCCTCGGCGGTGGTGTGCCCCGGGATCATATCGGCCATGATCGAGCCGGAGGCGGTGCAGATCGCGCAGCCGCGCCCCTCCACCCGGACGCCGGCCACGCGGTCGCCGTCGAGCGCGAGAGAGAGCACGACCTCGTCGCCGCACACCGGGTTGAACCCGTGCGCGGTGGCGTCCACGCGCGGCAGCGGCGCGCGGCCGCGCGGCCGGCGGTGGTGGTCCATCACCACCTCGCGGTAGAGGTCGTCGAGCGCCACGTCGGGCCGCTCAACCAAGGTGGCCCCCGTTCCGCACAGTGGCGAGGTACCTCGCCGGCGGGTAAAGGGTAGAGGGCAAAGGGTAAAGGAACGACGGTGTTGTGCTCCCCAGGATCATCTCACTCTCCCGTTGTGTCGTTTGTCTTCCCTTTGCCCTTTGCCCTCTTCCCTCTTCCCGCCTTTGCTCACGCCAGGCCGAAGTACTTGCGCGCCGCGGTCAGCCCGTCGACCAGGGCGTCGACATCGTCGCGATCATTGTAGATGGCGAGCGATGCGCGCGCCGTCGCGGCGACGTCCAGCCGGCGCATCAACGGCTGGGCGCAGTGGTGCCCCGCGCGCACGGCGATGCCGTGGGTGTCGAGCACCTGCGCCAGGTCGTGCGGGTGGATCTCGGGGTCCACGAACGAGACGAGGCCGCCGCGCGAGTCCGCGTCCATCGGCCCGTGGAGCTGGAGCCAGCCGAGCGAGCGCAGGCGCTCGAGCGCGTACCCGACCAGCTCACGCTCGTGCGTGCGCACCGCCGCCATCCCCAGCTCCTCGAGCAGATCGAGCGCCGGCGGGAACGCCGCCGCGTCGCCGATGTTCGGGGTGCCCGCCTCGAAACGGTGCGGGATCTCGTTCCAGGAGGCCCAGTCGAGCCGCACCTCGCGGATCATCTCGCCGCCACCGGCAACCGGCTCCATGCGCTCGAGCAGTTCGGGCTTCGCCACCAGGAACCCGACCCCGGTGGGCCCGTACATCTTGTGCGCCGAGAACGCGAGGAAGTCGGCGCCGAGCGCCTGGAAGTCCACCGGCATGTGCGGCACCGACTGGGCGCCGTCCACCACCATCACGGCGCCGGCGCGGTGCGCGGCCGCGGCGATCTCGGCGATCGGGTTGATCGTCCCGAGCACGTTCGACATCGCGGTGAGCGCGACGACCCGCGTGCGCGGCGACAGCAGCGACGGCAGCGCCGCCAGGTCGAGGCGGCCGTCGGCCGTGAGCGGAAGGTGGCGCAGGGTCACGTGGCGCTCGCGGGCGAGCATGATCCACGGCACCAGGTTGGAGTGGTGCTCCATCTCCGAAAGCAACACCTCGTCGCCGTCGCCGAGCGTGGCGCCCCACGACCGCGCCACCAGGTTGATCGCCGCGGTCGCGTTGCGCACGATGACGACGCCGCGCGCGTCGGGCGCGTTGACGAAGCGGGCGACGCGGGTGCGGCACTGCTCGTACAGCGCGGTGGCCTCCTCGGCCAGGGTGTGGACGCCGCGGTGCACGTTGGCGTTGGAGGTGGTGTAGTACGACGTGAGCGCGTCCAGCACGGCGGTCGACTTCTGTGTGGTGGCCGCGTTGTCGAGGTAGACGAGGGGCTGGCCGTGCACCCGGCGGCCGAGGATCGGAAAGCGGGCGCGCAGGGCACGGGGGTCGAAACCGACTGCGGTCGTGGCGGTGGCGGTCATCGCGGTCACTCCGTGTGCAGACGCGCGGCGACCAGCGCCTGGATGCGCTCGCGGGTGGTCTGCGGCAGGCGGCCGAGCGTCTGGTCGAGGAAGCCGTAGACGATCACCCGCGCGGCCTGCATCGGCGCCAGGCCGCGGCTGGCGAGGTAGAACAGCTGCTCCGGATCGATCGGCGAGACGGTGGCGCCGTGCGAGCAGCGCACGTCGTCGGTGAGGATCTCGAGCTCGGGGATCGATTCCGCCCGCGCGTGGCCGGAGAGGAGCAGGTTGCGGTTCTCCTGGTACGCCTCGGAGCCGGCGGCGCCGGGGGCGATGCGGATCATCCCGGTGTACGCCGACCGCGCCGCGCCGGTCAGCGCGACCTTGAAATCGAGGTTGGAGGTCGTCCTCGGGGCCTCGTGGATGTGCTCCGTGTGGTGGTCGAAGCGCTGTGCGTCGCCGCCCATCGCGACGCCAAACGTCTCGACCGCAGCGCCCTCGCCGGCGAGAACCGCCCCGACGTCGGCCTTGAACTCGGCGCCCCCGAACGAGGCGAGCGAGAGCTGCGCGTGCGCCCCCGCCGCGACGCGGGCCCGGGCCGTGAGGTGGCCGATCACGCCCGCCTCCCAGCGCTGCACCAGGCCGTAGCGAACGTTCGCGTTCGCCTCGGCCACGACCTCGGTGACGCCGATGACCCGCGCCGCCGCGCCGCCCCCCACGTGCCCCTCGATGACCTCGAACGAGCTGCCCTCGCCCGCGAGGACGAGCACGCGCGGGAGCGAGAGCGCCCCGGCGACGAGGCGCAGGCGGATCGGGTGCTCGAGCGTGACGCCGGCGGGGACGCGGACGAGCACGCCGCCGCGCCACGCCGCGGTGTTGATCGCCTCGAGGAAGCCGTGGCCGGCCGGCACGACGCGGCCCAACAGGTCGGCGACGCCGGCGCGGTGCAGGTCCTCGATCACGACTCCGGCCGCACGCGCGTCGGCGCCGATCTCGATCACGCGCAACCCGCCGCCGCCGAGGAGCGCGGCGGCGGAGAGCGACTCGTCCAGACGCCACGCCGGCCCGACGTCGCCGGGGGCGGCCGCGGAGGGGTCGCCGTCGGGGAGGAACGTGGCCGGGCTGGTGTAGCGCCAGAGGTGGCGGGCGCGGTCGGGGAGGGTGAGGGGGGTCAGGAGCGCTCTGGCCCGCTCGCGGATCGCGAGCAAGGCGGCATCCTCACCGGCGGCGCGCGACAGCGCGGCGACGTGGTCGAGCGCGAGCTCGGGGGCGGCGACGGCGGGGCGGCTAGCCAACCGAGCCCTCCATCTCCAGCTCGATGAGCCGGTTGAGCTCGACCGCGTACTCCATCGGCAGCTCCTTCACGAACGGCTCGATGAAGCCGTTGACGATCATCAGGCGCGCCTGGTCGTCCTTGAGCCCGCGCGAGCGCAGGTAGAACAGCTGCTCGTCGCCGATCTTGGAGACGCGCGCCTCGTGCTCGACGCTGACCTGGTCCTCGTCGATCTCCATCGTCGGGTAGGTGTCGGTGCGGGCGGCGTCGCCGATCAGCAGGGCGTCGCACTGCACCGAGGTCTTGCACCCGTGCGCGCCGTTGCGGATCTTGACCAGGCCGCGGTACGACGAGCGCCCGGTCCCCTTGGAGATCGACTTCGAGGTGATCTTCGACGTCGTGTGCGGCGCCAGGTGGATCATCTTGGCGCCGGCGTCCTGGTGCTGGCCCGGGCCGGCGAACGCGATCGAGAGCACCTCGCCGTGCGCCCGCTCCCCCTTGAGGATCACGGCCGGGTACTTCATCGTCAGGCCGGAGCCGATGTTGCCGTCCACCCACTCGACCACCGCGTCCTCGTTGGCGACGGCGCGCTTGGTGACCAGGTTGAAGATGTTGTTGGACCAGTTCTGGATCGTCGTGTAGCGGATGCGCGCGCCCTTCATCGCAATCAGCTCGACGACGGCGGAGTGCAGCGAGCTGCTGGAGTACACCGGCGCCGTGCACCCCTCGATGTAGTGCACCTTGGCGCCCTCGTCGGCGATGATCAGCGTGCGCTCGAACTGGCCCATGCGCTCCGCGTTGATGCGGAAGTACGCCTGCAGTGGGATCGCCACCTCGGTGTTCTTCGGCACGTAGATGAACGACCCGCCCGACCACACGGCCGAGTTGAGCGCCGCGAACTTGTTGTCGGCGGACGGGATCACGGTGCCGAAGTACCTGCGCACGATCTCCTCGTGCTCGCGCAGCCCCGAGTCCATGTCGAGGAAGATCACCCCCTGCTTGGTGAGCTCCTCCTTGACGGAGTGGTACACGACCTCGGACTCGTACTGCGCCGAGACGCCGGCGAGGAACTTGCGCTCCGCCTCGGGGATGCCGAGCCGGTCGAACGTCCGCTTGACGTTCTCCGGCACGTCCTCCCAGCTCTTCTCCTGCTTCTCGGTGGCGCGCACGTAGTAGGTGATGTCGTCGAAGTCGATGCTCGAGAGCCGCTCGGTGTCGCCCCAGGTGGGCATCGGCTTGGCGAGGAAGATGTCGAGCGCCTTGTGGCGGAACACGCGCATCCACTCGGGCTCCTTCTTCAGCAGCGAGATCGCCTCGACGACCTCGTGCGAGAGACCCTTCGGGGTGCGCATGAAGTACTCCTCGGGGTCGTGGAACCCGTAGCGGCGGTTGTAGTCGCTGCCGATGTCGGCCACGGTGGGCGTCGAGGCCATCAGACACCTCCCACGGCGGCGGGCTCGAGCCAGTCATAGCCGCGCTCCTCGAGCTCGAGCGCGAGTTCCGGCCCGCCGCTGCGCACGATCCGCCCGTCCATGAAGACGTGCACGACGTGCGGGTGGACGTAGTTGAGCAGCCGCTGGTAGTGGGTCACCAGCAACATCCCGGTGTCGTTCGATGCGGCGGCGTTGATCCCCTTCGCCACCACCTTGAGCGCGTCGATGTCGAGGCCGGAGTCGGTCTCGTCGAGCAAGGCGAAGCGCGGTTTGAGCATCAGGAGCTGGAGGATCTCGACGCGCTTCTTCTCGCCGCCGGAGAAGCCGTCGTTGAGGTAGCGCCCCGCGAACCCCGGGTCCATCTCCAGGTCCTCCATGCGGGCGAGCAGCTCCTTGCGGAACTCGCGCACCGGCACGTCGGCGCCGCGCACCGCCGAGACCGCGGCGCGCAGGAACGAGGCCACGGTGACGCCGGGCACCGCGACCGGGTACTGGAACGCGAGGAACATGCCGCGGCGCGCCTTTTCGTCCGGGGGCAGAGCGGTGACGTCCTCGCCGCCGAGCTCGACCGTGCCGGTGAGCGCATACGCCGGGTGCCCCATCAGGCTGTTCGCCAGCGTCGACTTGCCGGAACCGTTCGGCCCCATGATCGCGTGCACCTCGCCCGGCAGCACGGCGAGGTCGACACCCTTGACGACCTCCTTCTCGCCGATGCGGACGTGCACGCCGTTGCAGGAAAAGACGGGCCTGGCGTTCTCGTTCATTGCGTTCCTCTCCCCCTTGCGGCATCGGGCCGCGTCGCGGCCGTCTCGCGGTCCGGGGCGACGAGCGGCCAGCGCTCCTGCAGATGCCGATCGGTGCGGCGCTCACCGGCGGCCAGATCGGCGATCGTCGTGTGCTCGAACATGCGCCTGAGCAGCGCGTCGAGGTGTGCCCAGACCGGGCGCAGCGAGCAGTCGGTCAGCCGCGAGCACGCCTGCGAGTCGGGCCGGCCGTGCTGGCTGCAGAAGCTGGAGTCGAACAGCGGCTTGCCCAGCGCTTCGAGGACCCGCAGCACCGTAATCTGCTCCGGCGGCGAGGCGAGCACGTACCCCCCGTTGCGGCCGCGGGTGGCGGCGACGAGGCCGGCGCGCCGCAGCTGCATCAACACCTTCGCTGCGAACGGCACCGCGATCCCCTCGGCGGCCGCCAGCTCGGAGAGCGACACGGTCTGAGAGTGCCGCAACGCGAGCTGCAGCATGCAACGCATCCCGTACTCCTCGGTGGCGGTGATCTTCATCGGGTCCCCTCGTGGCGGGCGCGTCTCGCACCCTCGCGACAGCGTCAACGGAGAAATCATGACCTAAATTTCCGAATTTGACAAGCGGCGCTCTGGCCGCATCGTTCTGCAACGTGGTCGCAGATTCTGCATCGCGGTCCGGGCGGCTTCGCCGCGGCTGCTGACCGGCCCGTGACGGAGCCGGTCGGTCTGTGGGCGTTTCCCGCGGAATCGGCGGCCGTCCGCGCGGCGTTCTACGGCGCGTAGGCGAAAGGAGGCCGTTCATGAAGATCACGCGGTTGGTACCCGCTCTTGCGTTGGTGGCCCTGGCGTTGCCGGCTCTCGCGGCGGCCGAGACGTGGAAGGACGTGCCGCTCATCGACCACAACTGCGCCGCCAAGTTCAAGGCCGACCCCGACAAGCACGCGACGAGCTGCCTGTTGATGTGTGCGAGCAGCGGCTACGGCATCTATACCTCCGCCG
>DAIDOU010000162.1 GCA_027458945.1 Acidobacteriota bacterium | reverse complement strand
CTACTGCCGCGGCGGCGCGTTCGACTCGGCGCTGCTCGGGTGCCACGCGGTGGCGATCCTCCCCGAGGAGATGAGCCGCGAGCGGTTCGAGTGGCTCGCCTCGATCGGCGCCGAGATCATCGCGACGCCGGGGTGCGAGTCGAACGTCAAGGAGATCTTCGACGCCTGCTGGGAGATCAAGAAGACGCAGCCGCAGGCGGTGGTCTTCAACCAGTTCGAGGAGTTCGGCAACTACCTCTGGCACTTCGGCGTCACCGGCCCCGCCGCCCAGGAGTCGTTCACCGCCATGGCCGGCCCGCGCGGCCGGCTGGCCGCCTGGGTGGGCGCCTCCGGCTCGGCCGGCACGCTCGGGGCCGGCGACTACCTCAAGCGCGCCTACCCCGGCTGCACGATCACGGTGGCCGAGGCGCTGCAGTGCCCGACGCTGCTGGCGTCCGGGTTCGGCGGCCACCGCATCGAGGGGATCGGCGACAAGCATGTGCCGTGGATCCACAACGTCCGCACCACCGACCTCGTCGCCGCGATCGACGACGAGGCGACGATGCGGCTGCTGCGCGCGTTCAACGAACCGGCGGGGCGCGTGGCGCTGCTCGGGCGCGGCGTCGCCCCCGACCTCGTCGAGCGGCTGCCGCTGCTCGGCATCTCCTCGATCTGCAACCTGCTGGCGGCGATCAAGACCGCACGCCACTACGAGCTGGATGCCGACGACGTGATCGTGACCTGCTTCACCGACTCCGCGGCGCTGTACCAGACGCGCCTCGCCGAGCTCACCGTTGAGCGCGGCGCCTACTCCGAGCGCCAAGCCGAGATCGACTTCGAGCGCCGTCTGCTCGGCGCCACGACCGACCACGTTCGCGAGCTCACCTACCCCGAGCGCAAGGCGATCCACAACCTGAAGTACTTCACCTGGGTCGAGCAGCAGGGCAAGACGGTGCGGGAGCTCAACGCGCTGTGGTCGCCCTCGTTCTGGACCGACCTGCAGGCGCAGCTGCCGGCGTGGGACGAGGCGATCGAGGCGTTTAACGAAGAAACCGGGGTCCGTGGTCCGTGGTCCGTGGTCCGGAAAGAAGCATGACGATGACGACACAACGGGGCCCAGAGGCGTTGGCGGCGGCGAAGCGGTACGAAACGGAGATCGTGCGCTTCCTGCGGGAGATGATTGCGATCCCGGCGGAGAGCGGCCGCGAGCGCGCGCGCTGCGAGCGCGTCAAGGTGGAGTACGAGGCGCTCGGGTTCTCCGACGTGCGGTTCGACGGCATCGGCAGCGTCGTCGCGCGCGTCGGCGAGGGACCGTTCGTGATCATGATGGACGGCCACGTCGACTGCGTCGGCGTCGGCGACCCGCAGGCGTGGAGGTACGACCCGTTCGCCGGGAAGCTCGAGGGCGGCCGCGTGCACGGGCGCGGCGCCGTCGACGAGCTGCCCGGGATCGCGTGCATGGCGTACGGCGCGCGCATCCTCGCCGAGCGCGGCCTCCCCGCCGGGGTGCAGCTCGTGCTGGTTGCATCGGTGCTCGAGGAGGCGTGCGACGGCCTCCCCCTCATGCACCTGATCAAGACCGAGGGGGTGCGGCCGGACGCGGTCGTCCTCGGCGAGCCCACCAACCTCGACGTCTACCGCGGCCACCGCGGGCGGATGGAGATCGAAGTCGTCACCAAGGGGGTCTCCGCCCACGGCGCCCACTGCGAGCGCGGCGTCAACGCGGTGTACAAGATGGCGCCGATCGTCGCCGACATCGAGGCGCTCAATGCGACGTTGCGCGCCGACGCGTTCCTCGGCAAGGGCACCGTGACGGTCTCGTTCATCGACTGCAAGACCCCGTCGCTCAACGCGGTGCCGGACGAGGCGCGGATCGTGCTCGACCGCCGCCTCACCGCCGGCGAGTCGCCCGAGAGCGCGCTCGAGGAGATCGGCGCGCTGCCGCACCTCGGCGACGCGGAGGTGCGCGTGCTCTCCTGGGAGGGGACGGCGTGGACCGG
>DAIDOU010000161.1 GCA_027458945.1 Acidobacteriota bacterium | reverse complement strand
ATCTCCGAGGCGGACGCGGTGGTGTTCCTGGTGGACGGCTCGCTCGGCCTGGTGCCCGCGGACGCCGAGATCGCCGGCCAGCTGCACCGCGCCGGGCGGCCGGTCGTGATCGCGGTGAACAAGCTGGACCGGCGCGACGCGGCCCACGCCGAGGCCGAGTTCGGCAAGCTGGGCTACCCGGCGGTGGCGATCTCGGCCGAGCACGGGCTCGGGATCGGCGAGCTGTGGGACGAGCTCGAGCACTTCCTGCCGCCGCCGGAGGAGGAGGCGGCGCCGGAGGCGCCGCGTGCGGAGCTCTCGGTCGCGATCGTGGGCCGGCCGAACGTCGGCAAGTCCTCGCTCCTCAACCGGCTGCTCGGCGAGGAGCGGGTGCTGGTCTCGGAGGTCCCGGGGACGACCCGCGATTCGGTGGACACGCTGGTGGCGTGCGGCGCCACCACGGTGCGGCTGATCGACACAGCCGGCATCCGCCGCAAGGGACGCACCGACCAGGGGCCGGAGGTGCTTTCGGTGCTGATGGCGCGGCGGGCCATCGCCCGCGCCGAGGTGTGCCTCCTCATGGTGGACGCCGTCGAGGGGCTGACGGCCCAGGACACGCATGTCGCGGGGTACGTCGAGGAGGCCGGTCGTGGCGTCGTCGTGACGGTCAACAAGGCCGACCTCGTCGCCGGCGAGGCCGCGGCCGCCCGCGAGCGCGTCAAGGACCAGGTGCTGCACCACCTCAAGTTCCTCAAGGACACGCCGCTGCTGTTCGTGTCGGCGCTCACCGGCCTCGGGGTGCCGCACCTGCTGCCGGCGGCGCTCGAGGTCGGCGAGGCGTTCCGTCGGCGCGTCGGCACCGGCGAGCTCAACCGGGCGTTGCGCGCCGCCTGGGAGAAGCAGCCGCCGCCGGGCGGCCGGCGGCCGCCGCGACTGCTGTACGCGACGCAAACCGGGAGCGCCCCGCCGCGCTTCGTCCTCTTCGTGTCGGGCACGGGGCAGCTCCACTTTTCCTACGTCCGCTACCTGGAGAACACGGTGCGCGAAGCGTTCCCGTTGGCAGGCGTGCCGATTAGGTTTAAGATCATTGGGAAAAGTGGCCGGACCTGAGCATGGTGCAATTTCGACCGCAGACGCGCGAGGTCATCACCAAGGTCGTCTACTACGGCCCCCCGCTGGGCGGCAAGACGACCAACCTGCGCACCCTGTACGACGGCTACCCGCCGGCGACGCGGGGCGAGCTCGTGGTCGTCCCGGCCGGCGGCGACCGCACGATCTTCTTCGACTTCCTCCCGGTTGACGCCGGGACGCTGCGCGGCATGCGGATGCGCGTCCAGCTCTACACCGTTCCTGGCCAGGTGCACTACAACGCCACCCGCCAGGTCGTGCTGCGCGGCGTCGACGCCGTGGTTTTCGTGGCCGACTCGCAGCGCGAGCTGCTGCGCTCCAACCGCGAGTCGTGGGAGAACCTCAAGGAGAACCTCGCGCTGCAGGGCCTGTCGCTCCCCGACATCCCGCACGTGCTGCAGTACAACAAGCGCGACCTCGCCGACGTCCTCAGCGTGGACGACCTCGACCAGATGCTCAACGAGTTCAACGCCCCGTTCTTCGAAGCGGTCTCCACCACGGGGATCGGCGTCGAGGAGACGTTGCAGGCCGTGGTCAAGCTGGTCGCGCGATCGTTGCGCGACCGCTTCAAGGTGCTCGGAGAGGGGAGCGAGTTCCCCGAGGAGCTGCCGCCGCTGCAGCCGGTGCCGGTTCCCGCTGCCCCGCGACCGGAGTCGGCGCCGCCGTTCGTCTTCGCCCCCCCGCTGCGGCCGGCCGGAGCGCAACCTCCCGACCGCCTCCCGCCGCCTCCGGCGGCCGGACCGGTGACGACCCCGCTGCCGCCGGGGCAGCACTCGAGTGCCGACCTCTATCCGTTCGTGCTGCCGAGCATCGCCCCACCGGCCGCCCCCGCCTCCGCGGCGGCGATCCTCGAGGCGCTGGAAGCCCCGACCCGGGCGCCCGCGATCCCGGTACCGCCCGAGGTCGCCGCCCTGGCGCCACCGACGTCTTCTCCGCTGCCCCTACCGCTGCCGCCACCGGCCGTCGAGGAGTCCGCGTTCGACATTCTGGATGTGACGCCACCCGCCCCGGCGGCGCCGAGCGAGCCGGAACTTCTGGTCTCGCCGTTCGACCCGGGACCGCCGGCGGCCGAGGCCGCCATGGCCCCGGCGCCGCTGGACGACCCCTTCGGCGAGCCGCAGGCCACCGGCGCGGTGGCGGGCGACGACGTGTTCGAGTTGCCGCGGCCTCCGCTCGAGGCCGTCGAGGAGGCGCCGACGGGCGAGACGGCGGGGGCGGAGGCAGGCGCGCCTGAGCCGGAGTTCGTCGTGTCGCTCTCTTCCGGCGAGGAAGTGGCGGCGATCGCCGGTGGGGGCAGCGGCGGCGCCGCACAGGCGCTCGTGCAGCGGGTCGTCCCTCGCCTGCTGGCGCAGGTGGGGGAGGTACGGGAGCTGGAGCTCGAGGTCCCCGTCCCGGCAGTGTGGACCGGAGGCAAGCGGTTGACGCTGCAGTTCCGCCTGACCCTGATCCCGGAGGACGATGCAGATGCCGACTGAGGCGGTGATCCCCGACAAGGACGAGTTCAAGATCGGCGAGGTGTGCGAGATCGCCGGCGTGAAGCCCTTCGTGTT
>DAIDOU010000160.1 GCA_027458945.1 Acidobacteriota bacterium | reverse complement strand
GTACGTCCCCCGCGGCGGGCCCAACGGCGGCGACGGCGGTCACGGCGGCAGCGTGATCGTGCGCGCCAGCGTCCACTGGGCGACCCTGGCGCACCTGTACAACCGGCACCACGTCAAGGCGGGCCGCGCCGAGCACGGCCGTGGCTCCAACCAGAGCGGCGCCGCCGGCGAGGACGCGCTGATCGAGGTCCCGCTCGGAACGGTGATCCGCGACTTCGACACCGGCGAGCTCCTCGCCGACCTGGTCGGAGACGGCGAGAGCGCGGTCGTCGCGCGTGGTGGCCGCGGCGGGCGCGGTAACCAGCACTTCGCGACCCCGACTCGCCAGGCCCCCCGCTTCGCGGAGGCCGGCGAGGCGGGCCAGGAGCGTCACATCGCGCTCGAGCTCAAGCTGCTCGCGGACGTCGGCCTGGTCGGACTGCCGAACGCGGGCAAGTCGACGCTCCTGTCGCGCATATCCGCGGCGCGCCCGAAGATCGCCGACTACCCGTTCACGACGCTGGAGCCCCACCTCGGGGTGGTGAGCCGCAGCGGCGGGGCGCGGTCACTGGTGTTCGCCGACATCCCCGGACTGATCGCGGGCGCCCACGAAGGCGCCGGCCTCGGACACCGCTTCCTGCGCCACATCGAGCGCTGCCGGGTGCTCATCCAGCTCGTGGACCTGGCGAGCGAGGAGCCGCTGCGGCGGCAGGTGGAGACGCTGCGCACGGAGCTGGCGCTGCACGACCCCGCCCTGGCGGGCCGGACCTCGCTGCTGGTGGGGACCAAGGCGGATGCGGTGGCGGATCCGGCCCGCCGCGCCGAGCTCGTCGCCCTGGCGGAGGAGATCGGCACGCCGTGGGCCGTCATCTCCGCGGTGAGCGGCGAGGGGGTTGAGGGTATGCTAGAGCAGGTGTTCGCTCTGGCGGATCGCGGGTGAGAAGGCTCGGCCTGTTCGGCGGCACGTTCGACCCCGTGCACCTCGGGCACGTGGTCCCCGCGGTGCGCGCGCTCGAGACGTTTCGTTTCGAGAGACTCGTCTTCGTGCCGGCGTTCAACCCGCCGCACAAGCTCGGCGAACCGTTGACGCCGTTCCCGCACCGTTTCGCGATGCTCGCGCTCGCGACGCAGTCGTACGACCGCTTTCTCGTGTCCGCGGTCGAGGCGGAGCGCGAGGGGCCGACGTACACGTTCGACACGGTGCGCTCGTTCCGCGAGCGCTTCGCCGCCGAGCAGCTCTACTTCCTGATGGGGAGCGACTCGTTCTCTCAGATCGAGACATGGCACCGCTGGCAGGAGCTGGTCGATCTCGTGCACCTGGTGGTGCTGCACCGCGACACGGTGTGGGGCGAAGCGCTGGAGGCCCGGGTGCCGCGCCCGTTACGCGGGCGCATGCGGCGCGTCGAGCCGTTCCAGGCGGTCCCCGACCCCGAGCCGGGATCGACCTGGATCTACCTGCTCGAGCACGAGCCGTTCCCGGTCTCGGCCACACAGCTGCGGGAGCGGCTGCGGCTCGGACGGTCGATCCACGAGCTGGTGCCGCCCGAGGTCCACCGCTACATCGTGAAGCACCACCTGTACGACCAGGGGGTCGGACCGGGCGATGGAAGCTGACGTCCTCGCCCGCCTCCGGCTCGTCGCCGCGGCGCTCGAAGCCAAGAAGGCGTACCACATCCTGGCGCTCGACGTCTCCGAGCGGACATCGATCGCCGATGCTTTCGTCATCTGCTCCGCCGGTTCGCAGCGGCAGGCGCACGCGGTGGCGGACGAGGTCGACCGCACGCTGGCGGCGCACGGCGCGCACGCGCTCGCTGTCGAAGGGTACGGGCAGGCCGGATGGATCCTGCTCGATTACGGCGACCTCATCGTGCACGTCTTCCTCGAGGAGCGGCGGGAGTTCTACGCCCTGGAGCGCCTCTGGGGCGACGCCCCGGAGATCACGGCGATGCTGCGGGTGTCCGGCTCGTGACCGCGCTCTTCGCCAGCCGCAACCGCGCCACCGCCGAGCTGGCGGGCGCCCTGGCGCGCTTCGCCGCGACCGATCTCACGCTCCTGCTCGAGGGCGAGACCGGCGTGGGGAAGAGCTTCGCCGCCGCCCGCATCCACCGCGTCGG
>DAIDOU010000159.1 GCA_027458945.1 Acidobacteriota bacterium | reverse complement strand
CCCGCGGCGCGCAAGGCGCGGTGCTCCGCCGCGGTGTTGAAGCGCGGCCCGTCGGCGTGCGCGTAGCAGCCTCCGGCCACCGCCTCGATCCCCGCGCGACGCGCGGCGCCCGCGAGTCGGGCGCGTAGCGCCGGCGAGAACGGGTCCGCAGGGATCCAGTGGCCGCGCCGCGGGTCGCCGGGCGTGGCGAAGAACGTGGCGAGCGAGCCGCCGGGGAGCCGGTTGGAGGGGAAGTAGAGGTCGTCGAACAGGAGCGGGACGCCGAGCGGGATGTCGGCGGTCAGCAACCCGACGGCCGACGACGCCACGACCGCGTCCACCCCCAGCTCGTGCAGCGCCCAGAGGTTGGCGCGGTGCTCGACCTGGTGCGAGAGGCGTTCGTGCGCCGCGCCGTGGCGCGCGAGGTGGGTCACGGCGTGGGCGCACGCCCGCCCTTCCGTCACGGTCACCGACCCGAACGGCGTCGCCACCGTGTGCGGTTCCAGCCGTTCGGCGAACGCGGAGTAAAAGCCCGAACCGGTGATCAGACCGACGTGTGTCATGCGCGTCTCCTCACCGGATCCCGGCCGCCGCCGCCAGGCGGCACCGGAGCTCGCCGTCGAGGCCGGGATCGGCGAGCGCGGAGAGCAGGTCGGCGGCGGTGTCGATGTCGCGGACCGCCTCGAGCTCCTCGTGAGCGATACCGAGCTGCTGCAGCGCCGCGCGCGTCGCCGCCAGCGTGTCCGGCGACGACCACGGCACGCCGTCGAAGAGCGCCGCCCCGGGCGCCCGTTGCGCGACGAGCGCGTAGCCGCCGTCGAGCGCGGGCGCCAGCACGACCGGCACGCGGGCGCACGCGACGGCGGCGCGCCGCATCAACGCCGCATCGAGGCCGGGGGCGTCCGAGCCGACGAGCACCACGGCTTCGACGCCGGCGGCGAAGCGCGCCGCAAACGCGGCCGCCATCCGCTCGCCGAGGTCGTCGCCCGCCTGCAGTTCGACCGCGACCCCGGGCGGCGGCGCCCACGCCGCGGCGGGGCCGCCGGGTTCGGCGAGCGCGAGCGTCACCGGGTACCCCGAGGCCAGCGCCTCGGCCAGCGCGTGCTCCAGCAACGCCTTGTACACCTCTGCCGCCGCGGCCGCGCCGATCGCCGCCGCCAGGCGCGTCTTGACCCGCCCGGCCTCCGGCACGCGACCGAACACCACGACCTCGGCGCTCACCGCACGTCTCCGTACCAGCGGGCGAGACGGTGCGGGCTCACGCCGAGGCGGAACAGGAGTGGGAACGTCGCGGTGCAGAGGCGCGCCCGTAGCGGCCGGCGGGCGAACCGGCGCGCCGTCGTGCGCACGGCGAGCGGCAGCCGGGCGAGGTGGCCGTGGCGCAGGCAGCGGCGGACGAACTCGACGTCCTCCATCAGCGGGATCGCGGGAAAACCGCCCACGGCCGCGAACACCTCCCGGGTCACGAACAGCGCCTGGTCGCCGTACGGCCGCCCGAGCCCGCGGCCGCGCAGGTCGAGCAGCCGCCACCAGCCGCGCGCCACGGCGCCGCCCCCGCTGCTCGCCGGCTCGGTGTGCAGGCGGAAGCAGCCGAGCGCGGTCCCCGGCTCGGCGAGGGCGGCGCGCACCGCCGCGGCCCACCCGACCGGCAGGCGGCAGTCGGCGTGGACGAACACGTAGGCATCGGAGGTCGCCGCGGCGGCGCCGCGGTTGAGCTGGGCGCCGCGCCCGGCCGGTCCCGCGACCACCCTCGCGCCGGGAAACTCGGCGCGCACGAGCGCCGCCGTCGCGTCGGTCGAACCGCCGTCGGAAACCACGACCTCGACCCCGGGCTCCTCCCCCACCGCGGCGAGACACGCCCGGATCGTGCGCTCCTCGTCGAGCGTCGGCACGATCACGGCCAACCCGGCCACAGGTGAACTCCCTCGCACGGGTGCATACTAGCGAACCGCGGCGGGCCGGCGGAGGAACTTTTGCGGCCCGCGGTGCGTACTATGGTGGCGCGGGCGGGCGGTCACGGCCCGGCCGGACGGTTGACCCAGGAGGACTCGGGATGAAACGGCGCACGAAGGTGATCATCGGGGTGCTCGTGGCGGTCGTGGTCGTCGCCGTGGCGGCGGGGGTGATCGCCAGCCGCCGCGGCAAGGGGATGCTGGTCCGCGCCGCCAAGGTGGGGCGTCAGAACCTCGTCCAGCTGGTGACGGCGAACGGCACCGTGCAGGCCAAGACCAAGGTCGAGCTCTCGGCCAACGCCATGGGGCAGGTCACCGAGCTCAACGTCAAGGAGGGTGACCGCGTCACCAAGGGCGAACTGCTCGCGGTGATCGACCAGGCCCGTTACGCCGCCGCGGTCAACAGCGCGAAGTACAACCTGCAAGGACTCGAGTCCGAGCTGACCCGCTCCCGCGAGGCGACGGCGCAGGCCAAGCGCGACCTCGACCGCGCCAACCAGCAGTTCAAGGACGGGATCCTCGCCGAGGCCGACCGCGAGCACACGCGCAGCACGTACGAGCAGGCGGTGGCCTCGACGCAGCGCGCGCAGCGGCAGGTCGAGCAGGCGCGCGCCGATCTCGCCTCGGCCGCCGACTCGCTCGCCAAGACCGAGATCCGCGCCCCGATGGACGGCATTGTCACCCGCCGCAACATCGAGAAGGGCGAGGTGATCGTCACCGGCACGATGAACAACCCGGGAACCGTGCTGATGACGATCTCGGACATGTCCACGATCGAGGCGGTCCTCGAGGTCGACCAGACCGACGTGCCGCAGCTCCACCTCGGCCAGCCGGCGGTGGTGCGGATCGACGCGTTCCCGGACGAGCGTTTCCCCGGCGAGGTGTCGGAGATCGGCTCGAGCCCGATCCAGGGCACCTCGGCGCTCGGCGGCGCCGCCACCGGCACCGACTACTCGGTGAAGGTGACGCTGCTCAAGCACCCGGAGCGCATCCGCCCCGGCCTCACCGTCACCGCCGACATCACCACCGCGACCCGGAACGACGTCCTCACGGTGCCGATCGGCGCGCTCGTGGAGCGCCAGCCCGAGGCCAAGACCACCCCGACACCGGCGCCGGACGCAGCCGGGCCGGCCGCCACCTCGGCGCACAAGGAGGCGATCGCCTCCCGCCCGCGCGAGATCGAGGGCGTCTACGTCGTCGCCGGGCACAAGGCCGAGTTCCGCCCGGTCACCACCGGCATCCGCGGCGAGCTCGACGTCGAGGTCACCAGCGGCCTCAAGCAGGGCGACGAGGTGATCGTGGGCCCGTTCAAGGCGCTGCGCGACCTCAAGCCGGGGGCCGAGATCATGGTCGACAAGAGCAAGGAGCCGGGGCTGGAATGACCGCTCCCGCCGCACTCGAACGGGCGGCCCGCGCATGATCCTCGGCGACGTCGTCCGCACCGGCCTCGGCGCCCTCACCGCGCACAAGCTGCGGCTGTTCCTCAACCTGCTCGGGATCATCATCGCGGTGGCGACGATCGTGGCCGTGATCTCGGTGGTCTCGGGGCTGAACAAGTACGCCGCCAACGTGATCGCCGGCCTCGGCCCCAACACCGTGATCTTCACCAAGTTCGGCATCATCCGCAGCCGCGAGGAGTTCCTCGCCGCGCTCAAGCGCAAGGACATCACCGACGCCGACCTCGAGGCCGTGCGCCGCCTGGTGCCGCAGGCTCGGCGCGTCGCCGGCCGCGTGTTCTCGACCCGGCCGGTGTACGCCGGCGGGCGCCGCCTCGCCGACACGTTCGTGCTCGGCGCCGAGTCGGAGCTGCCGTGGATGGTCGGCCTCGAGCTCGCCGACGGGCGCTTCTTCACCCAGAGCGAGGCGTCCGCCGGCCAGCCGGTGGCGGTGATCGGCTGGGACGTCCGCGACCAGCTCTTCCCGCACGTGGACCCGATCGGGCACCAGATCACCGTCGAGGGGAAGCCGTTCCGCATCATCGGCACGATGGTCAAGCAGGGAAGCACGTTCGGCCAGAGCCAGGACCGTTTCGTCCTGGTGCCGCTCGCCGCGTACCAGCACGCGTTCGGGATGGTGCGCAGCCTCGACATCTTCGTCGAGGCGAGGACCGCGGCCGAGGTCCCGGCGATGGAGGACGCGGTGCGCCTGGTGCTGCGCTCGCGCCGCGGCACCCCGTTCTCCGCGCCCGACCCGTTCGGGATCATCGACGCCGACGCGCTCTCGACGCTGTGGAAGAGCATCACGTTCTCGGCGTTCGCGCTCGTGATCTGGATCTCCTCGGTCTCGCTCGTGGTCGGCGGCGTGGCGATCGCCAACACGATGTTCGCCTCGATCGTCGAGCGCACGCGCGAGATCGGCCTGCGCAAGGCGCTCGGCGCCCGCCGCCGCGACCTCCACCGCCAGTTCCTCTTCGAGGCGGTGGCGCAGAGCTTCGCCGGCGGCGTCGCCGGCGTCCTCGTCGGCTGGCTCGCCGCGCTCGCGGTCGGCCACTGGAGCCCGTTCCCGGCACGGGTGACGCCGTTCCTGGTCGGCACCGGCCTCACCGTCGCGACGCTCGCCGGCGTCCTCGCCGGCTGGCTGCCGGCGGTGCGCGCCGCCCGCCTCGACCCGATCGTCGCCCTGCGGGAGGAGTGATGAGCGCGGCACGTGTCACTTCGCCGAGGCGCCGAGGAGCTGAGGAGCTGAGGAGCAGAGGAAAAGGGGAAAGGGCAAAGGGCAAAGGAACGACAGCCCGGCCGTGCGCCACCCGCGGCGACAGGCCACCGGCTCCAAGTTCTTCCTCTGCGCCTTCCCGGACCGCGGACCACGGACCACGGCCCACGGCCTCTTCCCGGACCCCGGACCCCGGACCGCTGTCGCTCACACCCGCGGCTCCTCGTCGTCGGCCGCGGCCGCGTGGGAGGCGATCCACGGGTCGGCCACGGCGGCGAGGAACTCGTCGACCTGCTCCGGCGCGCGGCCGATGAACCGGGCCGGGTCGAGCAGCCCGTCGAGGCGCGCCCGGTCGAGCGCGAACGCCGGGTCGGCGGCGACCAGCTCGAGCAGCGGGTTCTTCTCGCCGCCGTCCTTGACGCGACGGCCGGCCTCGGCGGAGAGCACGCGCAGCCGCTCGTGCAGGCGTTGCCGGTCGCCGCCGCGGGCGGCCGCCGCCAGCAGGATCTCCTCGCTCGCCATGAACGGCAGCTCCTCCTCGAGGTTGCGGCGGACCATCGCCGGGTGCACCTCGAGCCCGGCCGCGACCGAGCGCCACAGCAGCAGGATCGCGTCGGCGGTGAGGAACGCCTCGGGGAGCGCCAACCGCCGGTTGGCAGAGTCGTCGAGCGTCCGCTCGAGCCACTGCGATGCCGCGGTCCACGCCGCGTCGGGCTCGATGACGATCAGGTGGCGGGCGAGGGCGGCCATGCGCTCGCACCGCATCGGGTTGCGCTTGTACGGCATCGCCGAGGAGCCGACCTGGCCTTCGCCGAACGGCTCCTCGACCTCCTTCAGGCGCGCGAGCAGGCGGACGTCGCCGGCGAACTTGTAGGCCGACTGCGCCATCCCCGACAGGCACGCGAGCAGGTAGAACTCGGGCTTGCGCGGCGAGGTCTGGCCGGTGATCGGGTAGGTGCCCGGGAAGGAGAACGCGGCGGCGATGCGGCAGTCGAGCTCGCGCACCTTGGCGCCGTCTCCGAGCAACTGGAGGAACGACGCCTGCGTGCCGGTGGTGCCCTTGGCGCCGCGCAACAGCAGGCGGCGGCGCTCGGCCTCGAGACGCTCGAGGTCGGCGAGGAGGTCGGAGAGCCAGAGGCAGGCGCGCTTGCCCACCGTCGTCGGCTGCGCCGGCTGGAAATGAGTGTGACCGAGGCAGGGGTGGGCGCGGTGCGTCCGCGCGAACGCGGCGAGCGCCGCGGCGACGGCCGTTGCCCGCTGCAGCACGAGCTCGGCCGCACGCGCGAGGATCACGAGATCGGCGTTGTCCGTCACGTAGCACGAGGTCGCCCCGAGGTGGAGGTACGGACCGGCGGCGGGCGCGACCTCGGCGAGAGCGCGGATGTGGGCCATCACGTCGTGGCGGGTCTCGTGCTCGATCTCGGCCGCACGCTCCAGCTCGGCGGCGGTCGGCTCGAGGTGGGCCTCCAGCTCCGCGATCGCCACGGCCGGGATCTCGACGCCGAGGTCGCGCTCGGCGCGCATCAGCTCGAGCCAGAGGCGGCGCCACAGCCCGAAACGCACCGGCAGCGAGAAGAAGCGCTGCATCGTCGGGGACGCGTAGCGCCCGGACAGCGGATGGACGAACTCGGTCATCCCTTCCATTGTGCCACGCATCGACCCGTCGCGCCCGCCTCGCTCTCGAGGCGGGGCTTCGTCGATCCGGCCCGACTGGCATACACTGAGGCGGTGAAACTGGGGTTGCCGCGGACGTTGCGCGCTCGCGCCGTCGTGGTCGCCGCGCTGGGCGCGGCGACCGCCGCCGGCGTGGCGTTTTTCGCCGCCGACGTTCTCGGCCGGCGTGAGGCCGACAGCGGGTTCAGCCGTGGCACGCGGGTCGCGGCCTCGACATTGGCCGGATCGTTGGCGCCGCGGCTGGCGAGCGGCGACCACGACGCGATCGCGCGCACGGCGCGGC
>DAIDOU010000158.1 GCA_027458945.1 Acidobacteriota bacterium | reverse complement strand
GGGTGGGGGAGGGACGATGGGTTGGTACCTCTGGGTGATCCTGGGCTACCTGTTGGTGCTCACGGTGTTCAACGTCTACCGTTCCAGGCAGGTCAAGACGCAGGACGACTTCATGGTGGCCGGGCGCAAGCTCTCCCTCACCACGATGGTCTTCACGCTGGTCTGCACCTGGATCGGGTCCGGGACGTTCATCGCCGGCGCCGAGTACGCCTACCACGCCGGCTGGAGCGCCCTGTGGCAGCCGGCGGGGGCGTTCCTCGGGATCGGCATCATCTACTTCGTCGCCGGCAAGATCCGCACCTTCGGGCAGTACACCGTCGGCGACATCCTCGAGGTCCGCTACGGCAAGTTCGCCCGCCTGTTCGGCGCCCTGGCGTTGATCGTCGCCTTCACCACGATCGTGGCGTACCAGTTCCGCGCTGGCGGCTACATCCTCAACGTCGTGACCGACGGCAAGGTGTCGCTGGCGTTGGGGCAGGCGATCGCCGCCGCGTTCGTCATCCTCTTCGTGGCGATCGGCGGCATGGTCGCGGTGGCGCACACCGATCTGCCGAACGGAATCATCATCGTGCTCGCATGCTGTCTGGCGGTGCCGTTCGTCATCGTGACCGCCGGCGGCTGGTCACACGCGGCTCAGGTCCTTCCCCCCGGTGATTTCATGGTGTTCTCGCCCGACTTCGGGAAGTATCCTGCGCTCAAGGGCCTGTCGTACTTCCTCTCGACGCTCCTGCTCCTGATGGGCGTGCAGTCGATGTACCAGAAGTTCTACGCCGCCCGCTCGCCGAAGGAGGCGAGGCGCGCCGTCGCGATCTGGATCGTCGGCACGATCGTGGTCGAGAGCATCGTGATCGCCATCGCGGTCTTCGCCGCCGCCTACAACGCCGAGCACCACACCCACTGGGACCCGCGCTCGCTCGTGCTCAACGCGGCGCGCCACATGGTCCCGGCCCCGGTCGGCGTGCTCCTGCTCGGCGCCGCCTGCGCGGTGGTCCTCTCCACCGGGATGAACTACCTGCTCTCGTCGAGCTCCAACGTGATGCGGGACATTTACCAGGGCATGATCAAGCCGGACGCCGACCCGACGAAGATGGTCGCGCTGCAGAAGGTGTTCGTGGTGGGGCTCGGTGTCTGTGCGTTCGCGATGATCTTCGTCCCGACCGCGTTCAATCTGCAGATCTCGGTCCTCCAGTACGCCTACTTCGCGTACACGATGTACGGCGTCGCGGTGACCCCGGCGCTGTTCGCCGCGCTGACGTGGCGCCGCGCGACCCGCCAGGGAGGGCTCGCGTCGATCGTCTCCGGCGCGCTCGCGACCATCTTCTTCGAGCTCGTCCTGCCCCGCGTCGCCCCGTCGGTGATGGAAGCGGCGCGGGGCCAGGTCGGCGCGCAGGTCTTCGGCGCCGACGCGTGGGGGATCCCGAGCATCTACCCGGCCGCGCTGATCTCGATCGGAACGCTCGTGGTGGTCAGCCTGCTGACGCCGCCGCCGACGGCGGAGCAGCTGGCGCCTCTGTTCCCGGCGAAGCCGCAACAGGACTGAGGCGGGCGGGTCCGCGACCGACGCCGGGTGGTGGTGCGCCGGGCGCGGGCGTGGACTACAATGCAGGTGCCCGCTCCCGCGGGCAAGGGGGTTGCCGTGGAAGACCGCGAGAACCAATCCGAGGCTGCGGACCCTGTGCTCGCCGAGCTGTTCGAGTCGACGCACGTGATCT
>DAIDOU010000157.1 GCA_027458945.1 Acidobacteriota bacterium | reverse complement strand
TCGCACTGCACGATCGTGGCGCCGGTCGACGGCGTCGTCGCGAGGAAGAGCGCGCAGGCCGGCCAGGTGGTCGCGCCGGGGCAGCCGCTGTGCGCCGTCGTGCCGCTCTCCGGCGGCCACATCTGGGTCGAGGCGAACTTCAAGGAGACTGACCTGCGGCGGATCCGCGTCGGGCTGCCTGCGACGCTCACCGCCGACGTGAACCCGGGCCGCACCTATCGCGGCTGGGTCGAGAGCCTCTCGGCCGGCACCGGGGCGGCGTTCGCGCTGCTGCCGCCCGAGAACGCCACCGGCAACTGGGTCAAGATCGTGCAGCGGCTGCCGGTGCGCATCGCGATCGACCCGGGGAGCGACGCCGATCACTCGCTCCGACTCGGGCTCTCGGTCAAGGTCGAGGTCGACGCCACGGCCGCGCCGCGCGTCGTTCCGGTCGCGACCCCGGCCGCCGCAGCCGACCCGCACTGACGTCCCCGGAGAAGCGATGGCGAACGGCCTTCCCACGAACCGCTACCTGATCGCGTTCACCTCGATGCTGGGGACGCTGATGGAGGTGGTGGACACCTCGGTGGCCAACGTGTCGTTGCCGCACATGCAGGGGACGTTCTCGGCCGGGGTGGACGAGATCACCTGGGTCATCACCTCGTACCTGGTCGCCAACGCGGTCATCCTGCCGATCACGGGCTGGATCGCCAACTATTTCGGCAGGAAGAAGTTCTACCTCGCCTGCCTGACCCTGTTCACGCTCGCGTCGCTGGGCTCCGGCGCGGCGCCGTCGCTCGCCTTCCTGGTCGCGATGCGGGTGCTGCAGGGGTTCGCCGGCGGCGCGATGGTGCCGATGTCGCAGGCGATCCTGCTCGACGCCTTCCCCAGGGAGGAGCGCGGCAAGGCGATGGCGTTGTTCGGGGTCGGCGTCGTGTTCGGCCCGATCATCGGGCCGACGCTGGGCGGGTGGATCACCGACAACTGGGGCTGGCCGTGGGTGTTCTACATCAACATCCCGCTCGGCATCCTGGGCATCCTGCTCGGCATGATGTTCGTCACCGACCCGCCGCACCTCAAGCGTCCCGAGGGCCGGGTGGACTTCCTCAGCTTCATCTTCATCGTCATCGGCCTCGGCAGCCTCGAGGTGACGCTCAACCGCGGGCAGCGCTTCGATTGGTTCAACAGCAACTTCATCAAGATCTTCGCGCTCGCGGCCGTGGCCGGGGTTGCGCTGTTCATCTGGCGTTCGTTCACCGCCGAGCGGCCGCTGGTCAACCTGCGCCTGTTCCGCAACCGCTCGTTCGCCTCCGCCACGGTGCTGATGTTCCTGGTCGGGTTCGGCCTGTTCGGCTCGTTCACGATGCTGCCGCTGTTCGCCCAGACCATGCTGAACTACACCGCGACGTGGGCCGGCCTCGTGATCTCGCCGGGCGGGATCGCCTCGTTGATCGCGATGGGGCTCGTCGGCGCGCTCATCGGCAAGGTCGACACCCGGTTCCTCGTCCTCATCGGCGCTGGGTTGAACATCGCCGCGATCTGGCTGCTGCAGTCGGTCGACCTCCACGTCAGCTTCACGTACATGATGATCTCCCGTCTGCTGCAGGGGTTCGGGCTCGGGTTCCTGTTCGTGCCGATCTCCACCGCGGCGTTCTCCCACCTGCCGCCGGAGCAGATCGGCAACGCCACCGGGCTGTTCAACCTGTTCCGCAACGAGGGTGGCTCGGTCGGGATCGCGATGTCCACCACCGTGCTCGCCCGTCACGCGCAGGTGCACCAGGCGAACCTCGCCGACCACGTCAACGCCTTCAACCCGATCGTGCAGCAGCGGCTGGCGGGGGCGGCGAACGGTCTTTTCCCCACCGCCGGCCTCGACCCGGTCACGACGAAGGAGCTGTCGCTGCGCCTGATGTACGGCCAGATGCAGCAGCAGGCGGTCGTCATGTCGTACGTGGACGTGTTCTGGATGCTGACGGTCGCGTTCGTGCTCATCGTCCCCTTCGTCTTCCTGCTCTCCGGCGACACCGGCAAGGCCCCGATCGGCGCGCACTAGGAGCCGGTCGCGCATCGCGACGAAAGCGAGGGTCGCGATGGCGCCCGCTGGCAAGGCGGACGAGCGAAAGGCCCGCAGACGTAGCTGCAGCCTACGTCGCGGAGATTTCGCGCAGGCCAACGCAGCCAGCGGGATGCCGGCGCGAGCCGCAGCCGGAGTCTGTGTGCGACAAGCTCCTGGCTGCGCGCCGGGGCGGCGCAGAGTTGTCGGCCGACAAGGAAACGTGCCGCGACCGCCCTCACACTCACGGGTGAGCGCCGGGGTTCCCGGCGTTCCTTGGGGGTCGGATCTATGGCTATCCACATACGCACAGATCGCTGGGAGCTGACCGCGGCCGCCGAGCGCTTGCGCCGGGCCGGCCATCCGCTGCGCCTGGCGTTGATCGGACTGTTGCAGGCCCCGTCCGGCATCTGCGTGTGCGCCCTGGCGGCTGCGCTCGACGCCGAGCAGGCCACGGTTTCGCGCCACCTGCGCATCCTCAAGGACGGCGGTCTGGTGCGCGCGCGTCGCGACGGCGCCAACGTCTTCTACTCGCTCGACGAGGAGAACGCGGCCACGCTGCTGCGGCAACTCGCCCGGCTGCTCGGGGGCGACCTCCCGCCGGCGCCGCGGCCCCGTCGGCGCCGGCGTTCCGAGCCAAGCCGGTCGGCCCGGGGTCGCGTCACGGCGTTATCATGCGAAATGACGACCAATTCAACGAAGGCATCTGGCCGCCGGCTCCGTCCGGCAAGGAGGCAGGCATGAGATGGCTGGCAACGTGGCTCGCGGCCGCGGCGTTGATCCCCGCCGGCGCCGGCGCGCTCACGATCGAGGAGGCGACGGCGCGCGCGCTCGCCGCGAACCCCAGGCTCCAGGCCGCCAAACTCGCGGCGCTCGCCGCGGGGCAACGTGCACAGGAGGCCGCCGGCCGCAGGTACGGTGAGGTGGACCTCGCCGGGTCGTACAACCACTTCGACAGCAACCGCTCGCTGGTGCCGATCTCGATCGACCTGTTCAAGGACCCGAAGGCAGGCTTCTACCAGCTTCCGTGGGACCGCAACCAGCTGCACTACGGGCTCACCTACCAGGTCCCGTTGCTGGCCGGCGGCGCGTTGCACGAGGGGCGGCTGATCGCCGAGCTGGCGCAGCGCGCCAGTGAAGAGATCGCCCGCTACGGCGGCAGCGAGGCGCGCTACAACGTGCGCGCGGTCTACCGCAACGCGCTCGCCGCCACCCACGCCCTCGCCGCGGTCACCGAGTACGAGAAAGCGCTGGAGAGCGACAGCGCCGACGCGGCGCTCAAGGTCAAGGTCGGCGCGTGGCCGGCCGTGGACGCGGCCAAGGTCGAGTTCGCGTTCGCGAGCGCCAGAGCGCAGCGCGAGGCGGTAAGGGCTCAGATCGCGTCGCTCGACGCGCTGCTGGCGGCGCTCATGGGCGAGGACCCGCCGGCCGCGGGGTACACGCTCGTGGACATCCCCGGCGTGCCGCCGCTACCGGCGGGCCCGGCGGCGGACGAGGGCGGCGCAGCGCTCGCCGGCCGCGCCGACCTCGCCGCCGTGAAGTCGGCGGTCGCGATCGCCGAGCGCAAGCGGATGCTGGCCAAGGAGGCGTTCGGCCCGCAGCTCGTGCTGGCGGGGAACGTCATGGCCAACTCCGCACCGGGGGTCGAGCACCGCATCGAC
>DAIDOU010000156.1 GCA_027458945.1 Acidobacteriota bacterium | reverse complement strand
GCGTGATCGGCACCGAGTCCACCGTCGCCTCGGGCGCGTACGGCCGGGCGCTGCGCGCGATCCGGCCCGAGGTGGAGACCGTGGCGCGCGCCTGCCCGCTGTTCGTGCCGCTCGCCGAGGAGGGGTGGTGGGACCACCCGGTCACGCGGGAGGTCGCCGCGCTCTACCTCGAGCCGTTCGCCGGCGGCCGCGTCGACACGCTGATCCTCGGGTGCACCCACTACCCGCTGCTACGGCCGGCGATCGCCGCCGCCCTCGGCGACGGCGTCCGCCTGGTCGACTCGGCCGAGGCGGTCGCCGGCGAAGTCGCCGCGCTGCTCGCCGACCGCGGCCTCGACTCGCCGGGGGAGGGCGGGGTGCGGCTGATGGTCACCGACGCCGCCGCCCGCATCGCCCGCATCGCCGGCCTGATCCTGCCCGGGGCGCCCGTCCCCCTCGAGCTCGTCGACCTCCCCGACTGACCGCGCCCGCCCGGCGCATTGCCGCTAGCAGCGACGGATTGGCCACGAACGGCACTGCGCTTCGCTTCGTGCCTTACGACCTACACGCAAGACGGCTCGCACCGGCCCTGCTCATCGCCTGGACCGTACTCTGCGTGTCGTTGCCTGTGTGTTGGTAGTAAGGCACGTAGCCACGCCGCAGGCGGGGCGGAGCACCGTGTCCCTCCGCGCCGTGAGCGCACTCCTTTCAACGGCGGGCGCACTGCCTCCGGCGGCGAGCGCTTCGCTTCCGGCAGCTACGGCTTCGCCACGAACGGCACTCCGCTTCGCTCCGTGCCTTACTACCAACACACAAACCGCCTCGTGCCGGCGCCGCATGATCCCGCCCGTGCCCTGCGCCGGCGTGGAGGTTGTCGAAAGCGGCGCGGGCGACTACCCTGCCGCCGAGTGGAGGTCATGTGGCCAACGCACCCGGATTGGAACGCCGTGACGGGCGGCGCGACGACGAACCCCGTCCGCTGCAGCTCACCCTCGACTTCGTGAAGTACCCGGAAGGCAGCGTGCTGGCGCGCGCCGGCGACACCGTCGTCGTCTGCAACGTGACGGTCGAAGGCCGCGTCCCGCCGTTCCTGCGCGACACCGGCGAGGGGTGGCTGACCTCGGAGTACGCAATGCTGCCGCGCGCCACCGAGGAACGCAGCCCCCGCGAGTCCACCCGCGGCTCGATCTCCGGCCGCTCCGCCGAGATCCAGCGCCTGATCGGGCGCTCGCTGCGCGCCTCGCTCGACATGGGGCTGCTCGGCGAGCGCACGCTGATGGTGGACTGCGACGTCCTCCAGGCCGACGGCGGCACCCGCACGACCGCGATCACCGGCGCGTTCGTCGCGGTCGTGCTCGCCCTGCTCCACCTCAGGCAGCAGAAGGCGCTGAAGCAGTGGCCGGTGCGCGACCAGCTCGCGGCGGTCTCGGTCGGGATCGCCGCCGGCCGGCCGATGCTCGACCTCGCCTACGACGAGGACTCGCGCGCCGCGGTGGACCTCAACCTCGTCGGCACCGCGCGCAAGGGGATCGTCGAGGTGCAGGGGACCGCCGAGCGCGAGCCTTTCTCGCGGCGGCAGTTCGAGACCCTGCTCGACCTCGCCGAGAGCGGCCTCGAGCGGGCGTTTGCGGCGCAGCGCACGGTGCTCGCCGACCGTCTCGAGAAGGCCGGCGTCAAGAGCCTCGTCGTCGGCCGGTGAGCGGCGGCGAGAGGCGGGAAGAAGGAAGAGGGAAAAGGGAA
>DAIDOU010000155.1 GCA_027458945.1 Acidobacteriota bacterium | reverse complement strand
CGGCGTGCCCGTGCTCGAGGCGCTGGAGATCACGGCGCGGACGGCGGGCAACGCGGTCATCGAGCGGGCGATCCTCGAGGTGCGCAAGCAGGTCGAAGAAGGCAAGAACATGGCCGACCCGCTCAAGGCCACCAACCAGTTTCCGCCGATGGTGGTGCAGATGATCGGCGTCGGCGAGGCGACCGGCGCCATGGACACGATGCTCAACAAGATCGCCGAGTTCTACGAGGAGGAGGTCGATGTGGCCGTCGCCGGCATGATGAAGCTGATCGAGCCGGTCATGATCTTCTTCCTCGGGATCATCGTCGGCGGCATCGTGATCTCGATGTACCTGCCGATGTTCTCGATGATCTCGAAGATCGGATGATCGACGACGCACTCCGCCCGGCCGCTCGGGCCGGAGGCCCGGAAGGCGCCGCCTTGTCCACCGAGCGGGTCGCAAAGTGGTTGCTCGGCCTCCGCCTCGTCGCGATGTCGGCGTTGCTGGTCGGCGCCCTGCTGGTCCAGAGCACCACCGACGAGATCCTCCCGATCGCGCCGCTGGTTCGGGTCGCCGGCCTCACCTACCTGCTGTCGCTCGTCTGGATCGTGCTCTGGTTGCTGCGCGTCCCGCCGCGGCTGCACGGCGCGCTGCAGCTCTCCGGGGACCTGGCCATCATCGCCACGCTGGTGTACCTGACCGGCGGTCCCTCGTCCCCGTTCGCGTTCCTCTTCCTCATCGTGCTCGCGATCGGGGCGCTGATGTTCGGCCTGCGGGGTGCGCTGACCGTAGCCGGCGCCGCGTTCGTCATGTACGGCGCCCTCGTGGAGACGGTTGCGTACGGTTTCCTGAAACCGTCCCGGTTCGGCCCGTCGCTGCCGCCGATCGGCCCGTCGGCGCTCGCCTTTCAGCTCGTCGTGACCGGCGCCGGTTTCGCCATCGTGGCGCTGCTCACATCCTACCTCGCACACTCGCTGCAACGAGCCGAGGACCGGCTGCAGGGGGAGAGGGCGGCCTCCGCGCGGCTGTTTGCGGTCTCGGCCGATGTCCTGCGTGCGGTCGACTCCGGGGTGCTGGCGGCGGACGTGGACGGCTGCGTCGTGCTGGCGAACCCGGCCGCTCATCGGATCCTGCGCGAGTCGGCGTCGTTCGAGGGCCGGCAGGTGTCGTCGCTGCTGCCGCTGGAAGGCGTCCAATGGCCCGATGTGCTCGCCCGCCTCGCGCTGGGCTCGCCGGTCAGGCTCGAGGGGGCGATCGTCGGGGGACAGGTCTCGGTCGGTTGCACGGTCACGGCCCTCACCGACGGCGCCGGCACGCTGGTCGGCCTCGTCGTGCACTTCCGCGACGTCACCGAGGCGCGCGAGGCCGCCAAGCGTGAGCGCCTGCGCGAGCGCATGGAGGCGGTCGGCGAGATGGCCGCGGGCATCGCCCACGAGATCCGCAACCCGCTGGCCTCGATCTCGGGCTCGGCGCAGGTGCTGGGCAAGGTCCCCGGCCTCGGAGCGAACGAGCGCAAGCTCTCGCACATCATCGTCGAGGAGTCGCGGCGCCTGTCCAACATCATCGAGTCGTTCCTCGGGTTCGCGCGCCCCCCCGACCTGCGCCGCGAGGCGTGCGACATCGCCCTCATCCTCGACGAAACGCTGACGCTGTTCGCCAACTCCGCCGAGGTGACCTCCGACCACCGGATCGAGACGCAGATCACCCCGCACGCCGGGCCCGTGATCGCCGACGCGCAACAGCTCCGCCAGGCGTTCTACAACCTCGCCCGCAACGCCATCCAGGCGATGCCGCGCGGTGGTACGATGCGGGTGGAGGCGGCCCCGGCGGGTGGCGACTACGTGATCCGCTGGCGTGACGGGGGTGTCGGGATGGAGCCCCACCAGATCCGGGAGATCTTCCAACCGTTCAAGGCGTTCCGCCAGGGAGGGACCGGGCTCGGGCTGGCGGTCGTGTACTCGATCGTTTCGGACCATCACGGGGACATCCGCGTCGACAGCAAGCCGGGCGAGGGGACGACCTTCACCCTGCGCATCCCGCTGGAGGCCGCGTGAGCGGCCGTCTTTTGATCGTCGACGACGAGCCCAACATCCGCGAGGTGCTGCGCATCGTCCTCGAGGCCGAGGGCTACTCGGTCGACGAGGCTGCGACCTACCACGAGGCGATGCAGAGCCTCGATCACACCGAGTTCGACCTCGTCATCTGCGACATCTTCCTCCCCGACGGCAACGGGCTGGACCTCGTGCGCTCGTACCACGGCGGCCATCCGAACACGCACTTCGTCGTGGTCACGGCGCGCACGACGCCGGCGCACGCCATGACCGCGCTGCGCGACGGCGCCGTCGAATACCTCTCCAAGCCGTTCGACGTCGAGGAGTTGAAGCTCGTCGTCGCGAAGCAGATGATCCGGCCCTCCTCGGAGCTCGTGCTGACCGGGCCGCTCGACTTCATCGGCCGCTCGCGGGCGATGCGGCCGCTGTTCGAGCGCATCCCGCAGGTGGCGCGCAGCGACGCGACCGTGCTGATCACCGGCGAGTCCGGGACCGGCAAGGAGCTGCTCGCCCGCGCGATCCATGCCGCCTCGCCGCGCGCCGGCCGCCTCTTCGTGCCGGTGAACTGCGGCGCGTTGCCGGAAGGGCTGCTCGAGAGCGAGCTGTTCGGGCACGTGCGCGGCTCGTTCACGGGGGCGGTGCGCGACAAGCGCGGCCTGATGCAGGAGGCGAGCGGCGGCACGCTCTTCCTCGACGAGATCGGGGAGATCTCGGCGAACACCCAGGTCAAGCTGCTGCGGGCGCTGCAGGAAAAGCGGGTCCGCCCCGTCGGCGACAACCGCGAGCTCGACGTCGACGTGCGCGTGCTGGCAGCCACCAACAAGGACCTCGTGCAGCAGGTGAAGGCCGGCCTCTTCCGCGAGGATTTCTACTACCGGATCAACGTGATCCATCTCCAGGTCCCGCCGCTGCGGGAGCGGCGCGACGACATCCCCGAGCTGGCGCGCCACTTCGTTCT
>DAIDOU010000154.1 GCA_027458945.1 Acidobacteriota bacterium | reverse complement strand
GGTGCTGGTGCGGGTCATCGGGCGCTACCCCGAGCGCCGTGAGCTGCTCGTGGACGGCGGCGCGCTCGCGCTGTCGAGCGACCCCGGCCCGGTGCAGGTCGACCCGCGGTGCGGCTTCGGCATCCCGTGCAGCGCGGCGGGGGAGCCGCTCGCCGGCTGGCGGGTGGCGTCGCTGTCGCAGGAGCACGGGATCGTGCGCTCGCCGCGCCCGCTCGCGGCGGAAGCGTTCCCGATCGGGGCGCTGCTGCGCATCGTCCCCAACCACTCCTGCCTCGCCGCGGCGCTGTTCGGGCGCTACGCCGTGCTGCGCGGCGGCGAGGTCGTCGGGGCGTGGTGCCCGGTGCGGGGCTGGTGAGACCGGCCGCCCGTTAGCGGCCGCCGCTGCGCCGCTCCTGCGGCCGCCCCGGCCGGCGAGCGCCGTGCGGAGCGACGGCGGGGCGGGAGTTGGTGCGGCCGGCGGTGCCCGATGGGGCTCCGGTGGCCTCGCGGCGGTGGGCCCTCTCCTGCGCCCGCGCGCGCTCGCCTGCCCGCTGGGCGCGGATCGCGGCGATGCGCTCGGCGATCGGGACCTCGAGGCTGGCGGTGGGCTTCTCGGCGTAGTCGAACCCGGCGATCGTGCGGCGGGCGATGCGGCGGCCGACGACGCGTTCGATCGCGGCGATCGCCGGCTCGTCGTCCGGCGAGACGAAGGTCACGGCGCTCCCCGTCGCCTCGGCGCGCGCCGTGCGGCCGGCGCGGTGGATGTAGTCGTCGACCTGGGCCGGCACGTCGAAGTTGATCACGTGCGGCAGGTCGGCGATGTCGATGCCGCGCGCGGCGATGTCGGTGGCGACGAGGACGCGCAGGCGCCCGCTCTTGAACGCCTTCAGCGCGGCCTCGCGCTGCGGCTGGCTGCGGTTGCCGTGGATGCGGTCGCAGGCGATGCCGGCCTTGTCGAGGACGAGCGCGAGGCGGTTGGCGCGGTGCTTGGTGCGGGTGAACACCAGCGCGGTGCCGACCTCGTCGCGGCGGAGCAGCTCGACGAGCAGCTTGGATTTCAGCTTCTCCGGGACGGGCAGGAGCGCGTGGCTGATGCCGGTGGCCGGCGTCGCCCGGCGCTCGACGTTGATGCGGGCCGGGTCGCGCAGCAAGTCGCGCGAGAGCTGCACGATCGGCGGCGGCAACGTTGCCGAGAACAGCATCGTCTGCCGGTTCGCCGGCAGCTTGGCGAGGATCCTGCGGACGTCGGGGAGGAAGCCCATGTCGAGCATGCGGTCGGCCTCGTCGAGGACGAGGACCTCGAGACGGTCGAAGCGGGCACAGCCCTGGCCGATGAGGTCGAGCAGGCGGCCGGGCGTGGCGATGACGACGTCGACGCCGGCGCGCAGCGCGCGCTCCTGCGGTCCCTGCTTGACGCCGCCGAACACGGTGGCCGACGTCACGCGGCCGTGGCGGCCGAGGGCGAGGAGGTGCTCGTGGATCTGGGCGGCCAGCTCGCGGGTGGGGGTGAGGACCAGGGCGCGCGTGCCGGCTCCGGGGCGGCCGTGCAGGCGTTGCAGGATGGGGAGGACGAACGCGGCGGTCTTGCCGCTGCCGGTCTGGGCGGCGGCCAGCACGTCACGGCCGGCGAGCGCCTCCGGCAACGCGGCGGTCTGGATCGGCGTCGGGTCGGTGAAACCGAGGTCGGAAACCCCCCGCAGCAACGAGGGGTCGAGGGTGAACTGGGAAAAACTCATCGGCACACTGCTTCTTTCTGCGGCCGCGCACACGTTGGACGCGGCGCGCACCGTCGTGTTGGTTTCCGGCTGATTGGGGAACGGGAGACTTGCCGGCGAGGCTGCCGTCCGGGCCTGGGGAGGCCCTGTTAGGGTCCATCACCCGCGCGGCCGGCAGTTCCGGCCCCGGCGGGCACCACACTGTCTCACGGTTTGGCGGTCCTGGCAACCCGCCGGTGTGTCCGGCCGTCGCCGCCGGCCGCGCGTTCACGCCTGCACGACGACTCGCGGTGCCCGTTCGGCGACCACCTCGCCGATCGCGGCGCCCTCGACGCCGCCGGCGGCGAGCGCCGCGAGCAGCGCCCCGGCCCGCTCGGCCGGCAGTGAGATCAGCAGGCCGCCCGAGGTCTGGGCGTCGTTCAGCAGCAGCCGCGTCACCTCGGGCACGGCGTCGTCGTAGCGCACCGACGGCTCGGTGAAGGCGCGGTTGTCGAGCGTGCCGCCGGGCACCACGCCGGCGGCCGCCATCGCGAGCGCCCCCGGCAGCAGCGGTACACGCCCGGCCGCGAGCACCGCCGCGGCGTGCGAGCCGTGCAGCATCTCGAGCAGGTGGCCGAGCAGGCCGAAGCCGGTGACGTCGGTGCAGGCGTTGGCCCCGACCGCGCCCATCGCTGCGGCCGCGGCCCGGTTCAGCGCCGCCATCGTCTCGACCAGGCGTCCGGCCTGCGCCTCGTCGAGGAGCCCGCGCTTCATCGCGGTGGCGAGGATGCCGGTGCCGAGCGGCTTGGTCAGCACGAGCACGTCCCCGGCCCGGGCGCCGCTGTTGGTGATGATCTTCGCCGGGTCGATCACGCCGGTCACCGTCATGCCGAACTTCGGCTCGGTGTCGTCGACCGTGTGGCCGCCGACGATCGCGATCCCTGCCTCGTCCGCCTTGGCCTGGGCGCCGCGCAGGATCTCCTCGAGGACCTCGAGCGGCAGCCGGTTGCTGGGGAACGCGACGATGTTGAGGGCGAAGCGCGGGGTGCCGCCCATCGCGTAGATGTCGGAGAGCGCGTTGGCGGCCGCGATCGCGCCGAACTGGAACGGGTCGTCCACGATGGGGGTGAAGAAGTCGACGGTCTGCACGATCGCGGTGCGCTCGTCGATGCGGTACACGGCGGCGTCGTCGCTGGTGGCGGT
>DAIDOU010000153.1 GCA_027458945.1 Acidobacteriota bacterium | reverse complement strand
GCCGCAGCTCCGGCGGCACGTCGTCGAGGCGCGCGTCCTGGCTGCGCTCGAGCGCCCGGACGTACGCGATGATCGCCCAGCGGTCCGCGGCCGGGATCTGCGGCCCGTACGCCGGCATGTTGCGGATCCCGTACGTGATCGTGTTGAAGATGAAGCCGAGCGGCCGCTGCCGCACGAGGTCGGTGTGGTACGAGGAGGGCGGCGTCCACGTCCCCTCCTGCAGCTCGTCGGCGCGCTTCGCCACCGGGCCGTCGCCGTAGCCGGCGAGGCCGTGGCACGGCGCGCAGAAGATGTCGTAGCGCTCCTGCCCGCGCCGCAGGAGCGCGTCGGTGACCGGCACCGGAAACGCCGTCACCCAGCCGTCGGCGTCGCGCCCGGTCCAGAACGCGGCGTTCGCGTGGCGCTCGCCGCGCGCCACCGTCCCCGGCACCTCGGGGCGCATCGCGCGCCCGTCCGCGAACATCGGGTCGGCCGACTGCGTCTTGAACTTCGGCTGCCGGCCCATGTCCTGAATCAGCTGGATCCGCGGCTGGCTCGAGGTGGTGACGCGGGCGCGGGCGATCAGCGCGAGCGGGATCAGCGCCAGCGCCGCCAGCAGGATGCCGCCGTAGACCAGCGGGCGCGGGATCATTCCTCCTCCAGGCGCTCGACGCTGCGCGCCCCCGCCGCCTCGAGGAACGAGCGGGTCCCGTCGGGGTCGAACCTGGGGTCGTCGGCCCGCACCGCGACGTAGAACCGGTCGGTTGTGGCGCGCGCGCGAAAGCGTGCGCTCTCGAACACCGGGTGGTAGAGCTGCGGCAGGCGGTTCGCGATCATCAGGCCGACGAAGGCGCCGATCGCGGCCAGCAGGATCGTGAGCTCGAACGTGATCGGGATCGCGACCGGCAGGCCGAAGAACGGCTTGCCGCTGATCCGGTACGGGTAGTCGACGGCGTTGGTCCACCACTGCAGCAGCAACGCCGCGCCCGCGCCGGTCACGCCGCCGCCGAGCACGACCGCCGGCAGCCGGCTCGTCCGGATCCCCATCGCCTCGTCGAGCCCGTGGATCGGGAACGGCGCGAACGCGTCGAACTTGACGAACCCGGCGTCGCGCACCTTCTCGACCGCGGCGAGCAGCGCGTCCACCGAGTCGAACTCGGCCAGGTACCCCCAGCGGGACGCTCCGCCGCCCGCGCTCATGGCCGCGCGTCTCCCCTGGGGGCGTCGTGCTGGTGCGGGATCTCGCCCCAGTACTGGCCGTGCCCGTGGTGCGGGCCGTGCTCGAGCCCGGCCGCCGGCATCACGCTCTTGACCTCGGCCATCGCGACCATCGGTCCGAAGCGCAGGAAGAGCAGGAAAAGCGTCATGAACAGGCCGAACGAGCCCGCGAGCGTGCACAACTCCACCCAGGTGGGCTTGTAGTACCCCCAACTCGAAGGCAGGTAGTCCCGCGACAGCGACGAGACGATGATCACGAAACGCTCGAACCACATCCCGATGTTGATGAGGATCGACACGCCGACCAGCATCCACGGGGTCGTCCGCGCCTTCTTGAACCAGAACGCCTGCGGCGCGGCGACGTTGCACCCGATCATGATCCAGAACGCCCAGGCGTACGGCCCGAGCGCGCGGTTGACCAGGGCGAAGCGCTCGAACTGGTTGCCCGAGTACCACGCCATGAAGAACTCGATCCCGTACGCGTAGGCGACCATCAGGCCGGTCGCCAGCGTGATCTTGGCCATGTTGTCGAGGTGCCGCGCCGTGACCAGGTCCTTCAGGCCGAAGTACGACCGGACCGGCACGATCAGGGTGATCACCATGGCGAAGCCGGAGAAGATCGCGCCGGCGACGAAGTACGGCGGGAAGATCGTCGAGTGCCAGCCCGGCAACTGCGCCACCGCGAAGTCGAAGCTCACCACCGAGTGGACGGACAGCACGAGCGGCGTGGCGAGCGCCGCCAGCATCAGGTAGACGCGCTCGTAGCGGTGCCAGTGCCGGCCGGAGCCCCGCCAGCCCAGGCTCAGGAGGCCGTAGGCGATCTTGCGCACGCGGGTCGTGGCGCGGTCGCGCAGCGTCGCCAGGTCCGGGATCATCCCCGTGTACCAGAACATCAGCGACACCGTGAAGTACGTCGAGACGGCGAACACGTCCCACAGCAGCGGGCTGCGGAAGTTCGGCCACAGGTACATCTGGTTCGGGTACGGGAACAACCAGTAGTCGAACCACGGCCGGCCGGTGTGGATCGCCGGGAACATCCCGGCGCACATGACGGCGAAGATCGTCATCGCCTCGGCGAAGCGGTTGATGCCGGTGCGCCACTTCTGCCGGAACAGGAACAAGATCGCGGAAATCAACGTGCCGGCGTGGCCGATGCCGACCCAGAAGACGAACGTCGTGATGTCGAAGCCCCAGCCGACCGGGATGTTGAGCCCCCACACGCCGATGCCGGCGAGGAACAGATAACCGACCACCGCGACCAGGAGGGCCGTCAGCGCCGAGGAGACAGCAAACGCCACATACCATGCGCGCGGCGGCCGCGGCCGCTCGACGATCCCGCACACCTTCTCGGTCACCGAGGCGAAGTCGTTGCCGCCGAGGACGAGCGGGGCACGGGCGCCGGGCGCCTCGATCGTGTTGTCCGGGAGGTACGGCGCCGCGCTCATCCGCCCTCCTCGACTTTCGCCGAGGGGTTGCGCAGCTTGGCGAGGTAGGTGACGCGCGGCTTCGTGTTGAGCTCGCCGAGCACCGCGTACGACCGCCTGTCGGCCCGCAGCCGCGAGACGCGGCTCTTCGGGTCCTTGATGTCGCCGAACACGATCGCCTGCGCCGGGCAGGTCTGCGCGCACGCCGGCACGATCTCGCCGTCGCGGATCGGGCGGCGCTCATTGCGCGCCGCGATCTTCACCGCCTCGATGCGCTGGATGCAGAAGCTGCACTTCTCCATCACGCCGCGGCCGCGCACCGTCACCTCGGGGTTGAACACCAGCTTCTCGCTCTCGGGCACGTTCTTGAAGTAGTTGAAGAAGTTGAAGCGCCGCACCTTGTACGGGCAGTTGTTCGAGCAGTAGCGGGTGCCGACACAGCGGTTGTACACCTGCTCGTTGAGCCCCTCGTCCGAGTGCATCGTGGCGCCCACCGGGCACACCTGCTCGCACGGGGCGTTCTCGCACTGCTGGCACGTCATCGGCTGGAACGCCACCTTCGCCGTCTCCGGCTTGCCGGAGAAGTAGCGGTCGACGCGGATCCAGTGCATCGCCCGCCCGCGGATGACCTGGTCGCGCCCGACCACCGCGATGTTGTTCTCGGCCTGACAGGCGATTATGCACGCGTTGCACCCGATGCACGCCGACAGGTCGATGCTCATCGCCCACTGGTGCTCGCCGGTGAGCTTCGGCGACGCGAAAATCGGCGCCGACGCCGGCTGCTCGTCCAGCTTGCGCACGAACTCGGGGTCGGCGAGGAACTCGGCGAGCGTCCCCTCGCGGATCAGCTCGGGGATGCGCTGGCCCCGCGCCTCGTAGCCGACGCGGTCGACCGGATGCTGGTCCTGGGTGCAGGCGAGCACGTGGCGCCGCCCTGTCTTCTCGACCGAGACGCCGGCAAGGAACTCCGGCGCGCCAGCCGGGCGGAACGGGTAGACGTCGACGCCGACCCCGTCGCCGACCGGGCCGGCCGCAGTTCGCCCGTAGCCGAGCGGCAGCACGACCGTGCCCTCCGCCTGGCCCGGCATCACGAAGGCCGCGATCTCGACCGCCCGCCCGCCGTGCGCCACCTTGACGACATCGCCGCGCCCGACGCCGAGCGCGGCGGCCGTCGCCGGCGCGAGCAGCGCGGCGTTGTCCCAGGTGACCTTGCTCAGCGGGTCGGGCATCTCCTGCAGCCAGGCGTTGTTCGCGAAGCGCCCGTCGTACACGCTGGCGTCCGCCGCGAACACGGCCTCGAAACCGCCGGCGGCCGCCGCTGCCGCCGGCGCGACGCCGGCCGGCCGCCCCGTCAGGGCGACCGCGACCGCGGGGAACGCGCTGTCCTTGAGCACCCCGTCGTTGAGCGCGCCGCGCCACGCGTCCTCGAGCACCCCGCCGGCGAGGCCGCCCAGCGTGGCGCGGACGCTCTCGTACGCCGACGGCGCGCTCCCGCCGAGGGTCAGGGCGACGACGTCGAGCGCGGTGCGCCCGCCGTAGAGCGCCTCGATCAGCGGTTGCTGCACCGAGTACGTCCCGTCCCAGGCGCGGGCGTCGCCCCAGCTCTCGAGGTAGTGGGCGCGCGGCAGGTGCCAGGTCGACAGGCGCGACGTCTCGTCCTCGTACTCGGAAAGACGGATGCGGACCGGCACCTGCGCCAGGCGCTCGGCGAAGCGCAGCTCCGGCGGCGCCGCGTACGCCGGGTTGCCGCCGAGCAGCAGCGCCGTGCCGGCGCCCGCGGCCGCGGCGAGAAACTCGGCGAGGCCGCCGGCGGCCGGGGCCGCCCCCGCCTCACCGTCGCGCGTGTAGACGACCGTCTCTCCGACGTTGCCGAGGGCGAAGTTGGCGAGCGCCGCGACCTCGTGCGCGGGCGACGGGCCCGCGCCGGCGACGACGAGGCC
>DAIDOU010000152.1 GCA_027458945.1 Acidobacteriota bacterium | reverse complement strand
TCATCCTCGTTCTCGGAGAACGCCGAGACGACCGCGAACGCGGCGATGTTCATCACGGTGTAGGCGGCGAGGTAGACGAGGATGCCGGCGAGGCCGTCGAAGCCGAACGCCACGACGCCGACCATGGCGTAGCCCATGTGGGCGATGCCGGAGTAGGCGAGCATGCGCTTGACGTCGCGCTGCGCGATCGCCACCAGGTTTCCCAGCACCTGCGAGGCGACCGCCACGGTGGCCAGGAGCGGCAACCACTTCGGGGACAGCGTCTGCGGCGCGAAGGCGGCCACGACCCGCGCGAACGCGATCAGCATGGCGCCCTTGGGGACGACGGAGAGGAACGCGGTCACCGGTGTCGGCGATCCCTGGTAGACGTCCGGCGCCCAGGCGTGGAACGGCACGAGGGCGAGCTTGAAGCCGAAGCCGGCGAGCACCAGCGCCAGCCCCGCGAGCGCCAGGGGGTTGCCGGTGAGGGGGGCCGCCGCGACGACGCGCGCCGTCTGGGCCAGCGAGAACGTGCCCGTGGCGCCGTACAACAACGCGATGCCGAACAACAGGAGCGCCGAGGCGAACGCGCCCACCACCAGGTACTTCCAGCCGGCCTCGAGGGAGATCCTGCTGTCGTGGTGGAAGGCGTTGAGGACGTACAGCGAGATCGAGAGCAGCTCGAGGCCGACGAACAGCACGAGGAGGCTGTCGGACTTCGCCAGCGTCATGGCGCCCACCGCCGACCAGAGCAGGAGGGCGTAGAACTCGCCGTAGCTGGCGCGGGTGCGGGTGAGGTAGGGACCGGCGATGGCGGCGACGAGCAGGAGCGCCGCCAGGATGTAGGTGTCCACGAACCGGGCCAGGGGGTCTACGGTGAGGGCGCCCGACCACACGGCGCCGGGGAGCGGTCCCATCCAGCGCACGACGATGGCGGCGAGCGCCGAGACCGCGGCGACGGCGCCGAAGCGGGGGCGCCACGCGGGGAAGAACGCGTCGGCCAGGATCAGCACACCGCCCATGACGACGAGCAGGAGCTCGGGGGCAATCGCGGCGAGATCGCTCGGGTTCACGCTCAACCTCCGATGAGCCGGCGCACGGCCGCCTCGGACAGCGACAGGAACGTTCCCGGGTGGACGCCGATCCACACCATGAAGAAGGCGAGTGGGGCGAACGCCAGCGCCTCACGCCAGGTGAGATCCGCGAGGGAGCGGTTCTCCTCGATCGTGAGCGGGTTCCAGAACACGCGCCGGACCAGGGAGAGCATGTAGACGGCGCCGAGCACGATCCCGGTCGCGGCCACCGCAACGATCACCGGGTGGCGCGGGAACGCACCGCCCAGGATGAGGAACTCGCCCACGAACCCGTTGAGCCCCGGCAGCCCGATCGAGCTCAGCGTGGCGAGCATGAACGCGCCGGTGTACAGCGGCATCACGGCGGCGAGGCCGCCGAAGTCCTCGATCAGCCGGGTGTGGCGGCGGTCGTAGACCACGCCGACGAGGAGGAACAGGGCGCCGGTCGAGAGCCCGTGGTTGACCATCTGCAGCAGCGCGCCCTGGGTCGACGCCAGCGTGCCGGCGAACAGGCCGAGCACGATGAAGCCCATGTGCGTGACCGAGGAGTACGCCACCAGCTTCTTCATGTCCTTCTGCGCCCAGGCGACGAGGGCGCCGTAGACGATCCCGATCACCGCCAGGGTGAGGAACAGCGGCGTCGCGCGCTGCCACGCCTCCGGGAAGAGCGGCCGGTTGAAGCGCAGCAGGCCGTAGGTGCCGAGTTTGAGCAGGACGCCGGCGAGGATGATCGAGCCGCCGGTCGGCGCCTCGGTGTGCGCGTCGGGGAGCCAGGTGTGGAGCGGGAAGACCGGGACCTTGATCGCGAACGCCAGGGCGAACGCGGCGAACAGCAGCATCTGCGGCGAGTGCCAGAACCCGTGCCCCATCGGAACGCTCGCCTTGAGCATGTCCTCGTAGGCGAACGACCACGTCCCCGTCTGCGCGTGGAAGACGAAGCTCAGGTAGATGATCGCGACTAGCATCAGCAGCGAGCCCGCGAGCGTGAACAGCACGAACTTGACCGCCGCGTAGATGCGCCGCTCGCCGCCCCAGACGCCGATGATGAAGTACATCGGCACCAGCATCAGCTCCCAGAACACGTAGAACAGGAACATGTCGGTGGCGAGGAAAGCACCCAGCACTCCGGTCTCGAGGATCAGCATGGAGGCGACGTACCCCTTGACGTTCTCGTGGATCGAGCGCCACGAGGAGATGAACACGATCGGCTGCAGCAGCGCCGCGAGGAGGACGAGCACGAGCGAGATGCCGTCGAGCCCGAGGCGGTAGGCGATGCCGACGCTCGGCAGCCAGCGGTGGAACTCGACGAACTGGAACCCGGCGTTCGCCGGGTCGAACCGCGACCACGCGACCGCCGCGAAGGCGAGCGTCGCAAGGGAGGCGAGCAGGCCGCCCCAGCGCTGCAGGCGCACGGCCTGGCGCGGGGTCGCGAGGAGGAGCAGGCCCACCAGCCCCGGGGTGAGGACGATGGCGGAGAGCAGGGAATCGGTCGGCATCATCTCTCCCTAGAGCAGCAGCCAGGCGGCGGCCGCGAGCGCGCCGCCGAGGACGAACAGGGCGTAGTTGCGCACGTTGCCGGTCTGCAGGAAGCGCAGCAGATCGCCGGCGATCTCGGTGAAGAACGCGGACGCGTTGAGCGTCCCGTCGATCGCGATCGCATCGATCCCCTTCCACGAGAAGTGCGCGAGCTTGCCGAGCGGCCGCACGACGGTGCGGTCGTAGGCCTCGTCGACGTAGTACTTGTTGGCGACCGCGGCGTACAGGCTCGGCACGCGCTCGGCGATCCGCCGCGGCGCCGCGAACGCCTGCGGGCCGAAATAGAAGCGCCGCGCGAGAGCGATCCCGGCGCCGGCGACCGCAACCGAGAGCACGATCAGCGCCCATTCCGTCCCGAGCGCTGGGGCGTGCTCGACCTCGACGTTCGGCGCCACGTGGTGGAGGAAGCCCTCGAACCAGTTCAGGTCGGACCCGAACGTGATCGCCTTGCCGACGCCGAGCAGGCCAACGACGACGCTGCCGCCCGCCAGGATGCGGAGCGGCCAGATCATGCTCGGCGGCGACTCGTGCAGGTGATGCTCGGCCTCGTGGCCGCCGCGGAACTCCCCGTGGAACGTCATGTAGACGGCGCGGAACATGTAGAACGCGGTGAGGAACGCGCCGGCGACGCCGAGCACCCAGAGGACCAGGTAGCTGACGCCGAACCCGTTGAGGTTGCCGGCGCCGGCGGCGAACACGCGCCCGAGGATCTCGTCCTTGGAGAAGAAGCCGGCGAACGGCGGGATGCCGGACAGGGCCAGCGTGGCCACCAGGAACGTCCAGTAGGTGACCGGGATCTTCTTGGCCAGGCCGCCCATCTTGCGCATGTCCTGCTCGCCGGAGCAGGCGTGGATCACGGAGCCGGCGCCGAGGAACAGGCACGCCTTGAAGAACGCGTGCGTGAACACGTGGAAGATCCCGCCTGCGAACGCCCCCGCCCCGGTGGCGAGGAACATGTAGCCGAGTTGGGAGACGGTCGAGTACGCGAGGACCTTCTTGATGTCGTTCTGCGCCAGGCCGATCGTCGCAGCGAAGAACGCGGTGACGCCGCCGACGGCGGCGACCACCAGCATCGCGGTGGGGGAGAGGCGGAAGATGAAGTTGGTGCGCACGACCATGTAGACGCCGGCGGTGACCATCGTCGCGGCGTGGATCAGCGCCGAGACCGGGGTCGGGCCGGCCATCGCGTCGGGGAGCCAGACGTAGAGCGGCAGCTGCGCCGACTTGCCGACCGCACCGACGAACAGCAGCAGCGCGATCGGCGTCGCCGCGGCGGCGAAGCGCGCCGGATCGGCCGCGATCGCGCCCTCGAGCGCGCCGAAGTCCACCGTGCCGAAGACCTTGACGGTCCAGAAGATGGCGAGGATGAAACCGAAGTCGCCGATGCGGTTGACGAGGAACGCCTTCTTCCCGGCCGCCGCGCACCAGTCCTTCTCGAAGTAGAAGCCGATGAGGAGGTAGCTGCACAGGCCGACACCCTCCCAACCGACGAACAGCACCGCCAGGTTGGCGCCGAGCACCAGGGTGAGCATCGCGAACATGAACAGGTTCAGGTACGCGAAGTACCGCGCGTACGGCCGCTCCTCCTCGCCGTGCATGTACCCCACCGAGTAGATGTGGATGAGGAAGCCGACGAAGGTGACGAAGAAGAGCATCACGGCGGAGAGCGCGTCGATCCGCAGGGAGAAGTCGACCGACAGGTTCGCGAGCAGGCCGCCGGTGGTGTGGCCGAAACCGGCCGGGATCCAGGTGAACACCCGGTCGACGTGGGCCGCGTGGGTGCCGACGGTGGCGGCCCAGTCGGCGATCGCGCCGAGCGCCGCCAGCAACGCCAGGCCGGAGGCGGTGAGCGCGACGCCGGAGGTGGCGTGCTTCGACCACCCGCGGCGGTTGCCGACCAGGCCGTTGACCGCCGCACCGAGGAGCGGCAGGAGGGGGATCAGCCAGAGCAGGTCTTTCATCGGCTATCCCTCCATCACGTTGACCCGGTCGAGGTCGGTCGTCTGCTTGAGGCGAACGAGCGCGACGATGATGCCGAGCCCGATCGCCGCCTCCGCCGCCGCGATCGTGATCACGAACACCGCGAACACCTGACCGGTGAGGTCGCCGAGCTGGCGGGAGAACGCGATGAAGTTGAGGTTCGCGGCGTTGAGCATCAGCTCGATGCACATCAGGACGGTGATGAAGTTGCGCCGCACCATCAGGCCGACGACGCCGAGGGTGAACAGGATCAGCGAGAGGACGAGGTAGTGCGTGGTGGTGATCACGCGCGGCCTTCCTTTCCCGGCTCCTTGCGGCCGAGCACGATCGCGCCGATCATCGCCACCAGCAACACGATCGACACGACCTCGAACGGCAGCAGGTAGTCGCGGTACAGGCTCCACCCCACCGCCTCCGTGTTGCCGAGCTGTGCCCCGGCGACCCGCTGCAGCGCGGCCGCGTCCGCCGGCGCGCCGGTCACGGAGGCCCACATGCCGGCGCCGAGGAGCAGCGCCAGCACCACGCCGAGGCCCACGGCCGCCGGCACCAGCCGGTTCACGTACTGCGGCTCGCGCGGGATCGCACGCGCCTTGACCAGCATGATCACGAACAGGAAGAGCACCATCACGCCGCCGGCGTAGACCAGGACCTGCACGGCCGCGAGGAACTCCGCCTCGAGCAGCACGAACAGGCCGGCGACGCCGAGGAAGCTGGCGAGCAGCGAGAGCGCCGCGTGCACCGGGCTCCTGAACGCGATCACCCCGACCGCGCCCGCGATGACGCACGAGGCCATGACGTAGAAGACGAGTTGCGCGAAGTGGACGAGAAACCAGCTCATGGCTTCGGCTCCGCGGATCCGGCGGGGGCGCCGCCGGGCGCCTCCGGCAGCTGCCCCTGGGCGGGGGTCAACACCCCGGGGTACGGGCGCACCCCGTCCCAGCTCTGCAGGCGTCCCTTGTCGAAGTACAGCCGCTCGTTGCGCTCGTAGGCGGCGGCCTCGTAGCTCTTGCTCGTGAGCCAGATCGCCACCGGCTTGGTCGGGCACGCCTCCTCGCAGAGGCCGCAGAACATGCAGCGCTTGACATCGATGTCGTAGCGGTCGAGCACCTTCTTCTTGCGCTTCTTGCCCTCGACCTCGACCTCCTCGAAGTGGTCCTGGATGTGGATGATGGCGATCGGACACGCCTTGGCGCAGGCGTGGCAGGCGATGCAACGCTCCTCGGAGAAGCCGAACATGCCGCGGAAGCGGTCCTTCGGCACCGGCTTCACCTCGGGGTACTGGATCGTCGCCTTGCGCTTGAAGAAGAAGCGTCCGGTGACGCCGAGCCCCTGGGCGAGCTCGAACGGGATCACCGACGCGAGGAAACCCCAAAACCTCATCGCGGGCCTCCGATCAGCAGCACGCCGAGCCCGACCGCCATGAGGTTGACCAGGCTCACGGGGATGAACACCTTCCAGCCGAGCGCCATGAGCTGGTCGAAGCGGTAGCGCGGGAACGTGCCGCGGAACCAGATGTAGACGAAGAGAAAGGCGGCCATCTTGAGGACGAACCAGGCGACCGGCGGGATCCACGCGAGCGCCGGCGACGCCCACAGCGCGGCCAGGGCGTTGGGGAACGGCGGCAGCCAGCCGCCGAGGAACAACACCGTGGCGATCGAGGAGATCACCACCATGTTCGCGTACTCGGCGAGGAAGTAGAACGCGAACTTCATCCCCGAGTACTCGGTGTGGAACCCGGCCACGAGCTCCGACTCGGCCTCGGGGAGGTCGAACGGGTTGCGGTTCGTCTCGGCGACGCCGCAGACGAAGTAGATGAAGAACGCGATGAAGCCGGGGAAGACGTACCACACGCCGGACCGCTGCTGCGCCTCGACGATCTTGACCAGCGACAGGCTGTTCGCCATCAGCAGCACGGTGACCACCGACAGCCCCATCGGCACCTCGTACGACACCAGCTGCGCCGCCGAGCGCAGGCCGCCCATCATCGAGTACTTGTTGTTCGACGCCCAGCCGCCGAGGATGACGCCGTACACGCCGATCGAGGAGACCGCCAGGATGAAGAGGATGCCGATGTTGACGTCGGTGAGGTACGGCGTGACCACGTGACCCGCGACCTTGAACGCCGGGCCGAACGGGATCACCGAGAAGACGAGCAACGCCGGGACCACGACCAGCACCGGGCCGAGGAAGTAGACGAGCTTCTCGGCGCGCGACGGGACGATGTCCTCCTTGACCAGCAGCTTGAGCGCGTCGGCGATCGGTTGCAGCCAGCCGCGCGGACCGACGCGGTTGGGACCGATGCGAATCTGCATGTAAGCAAGGACCTTGCGCTCGAAATAGCTCATGTACGCCGCGAGCAGGATCACCACCGCCAGGATCACGACGATCTTGACCAGCGGGATCACGAGATAGGTCATCAACGGCGCCGGCATGCGACCTCCGTGAGTTCGGCGGGGTTCGGGGTTCGGGGTTCGGGGCTCGAGAAGAAGGCGGGAGCAGGACGAACCTCGAGCCCCGAGTTCCGAGCCGCCGCCGCGCGTCGGCTGGTGCCGCGGCGGCACGCAGGCGTCGGCGCGGCGCTCATCGGTCGATCTCGCCGAGCACGATGTCGAGCGTGCCGATCACCGCGATCAGGTCGGCGACCAGCTGCCCGCGCACCATCTCGGGCAGCGCTTGCAGGTTGATGAAGCACGCCGGCCGCACGTGCAGGCGGTACGGGTTGGTGCCGCCGTCCGACACGACGTAGTAGCCGAGCTCTCCCTTGGGGCCCTCGACCGAGAAGTAGACGTCTCCCTTGGGCGGCTTGATCACCTTCGGGACCTTGGCCATCACCGGCCCGTCGGGCAACTTCGCCAGGCACTGCTGCACGATGCGCACCGACTGCCGCATCTCCTCCATGCGCACCAGGTAGCGGTCGTAGGTGTCGCCGCCGGCGCCGGTCGGGATCTCGAAGGCGACCTCGTCGTAGCGGTCGTAGGGGAACACCTTGCGCACGTCCCACTTCACGCCCGAGCCCCGCAGCGGCGGTCCGGTCAGCCCCCACTCGATCGCATCGGCGGCCGAGATCACCCCGACGCCGACCGTGCGCAGCTTCCAGATCCGGTTGGCGGTGAGCAGGCGCTCCCACTCGGCGACCCGCGCCGGAAGTTGGTCGACGAACGTGCGGCAGCGGCCGGTCCAGCCCTCGGGAAGGTCGTACGGCTGGCCGCCGACGCGCATCGCGTTGAGCGTCAGGCGCGCGCCGCAGTACTCCTCGAACAGGTCGAGGATCTTCTCCCGCTCCTCGAAGGTGTAGAAGAACGGCGACTGGGCGCCGATGTCGAGCGCGTGCGTGCCGAGCCAGATCGTGTGCGAGGCGATGCGCTGCAGCTCGGCGAGGATCATGCGGATGTACGCCGCGCGCGGCGGAACCGTGACGCCCATCAGCTTCTCGACCGCGCCGACGAGGCCCTGGTTGTTGGTCGCGGCGGCGGTGTAGTCCATCCGGTCGGTGTGTGGGATCGTGCCGTTGTACGTCTCGCGCTCGAAGATCTTCTCGGTGCCGCGGTGCAGGTACCCGATCACCGGCTTGGCGTCCACGATGCGCTCGCCGTCGAGCTTCACGATGACGCGCAGCACCCCGTGGGTGGCCGGGTGCTGCGGCCCGAACGAGATCTCCATCTCCTCGCTGTCGGGGAACGGCTTGAGGGCCTCGGGCTCGCTCATGACTCCCCCTCCCCGCCGGCGACCGGGCCGCCCCCCGGCGGGAACACGTCGGGGTAGACCGCGGCGCCGGTGTCGATCCCTTCGATCGGAAAGTCCTTGCGCAGCGGGTGGCCGGAAAAGCCTTCCCAGGTCAGGATGCGCTCGAGGTTCGGATGGTCGGCGAAGTAGATGCCGAACATGTCGAACACCTCGCGCTCCATCCAGTTGGCAACCTTCCACACGCCGGTCACCGACGGCACTTCGACGCCTTCCGCGACCCGTACCCGCAGGCGCAGCCGGCGGGAGTCGGCGTGGCGATGCACCCAGTAGACGACGTCGAACCGCCCCTCGGGGCGCGCCTGCCAGTCCACCGCCGTGAGGTCGACGAGGAAGCCGTAGCCAAGCGCCTTGCACGCCCGCGCCAGCTCGGCCAGGCGCTCCGGCGCGGCCGTCACCGTGACCTGGCCCGCGAACTCGACCGCCTCGAGCACCGCGTCCGGGACGGCCGCGGCGATCTCCCGCACCTCGGGGTGCTCGCGCGCGTCGTGCGGCACCGGGGTGACCGGCTTCTCCTCCCACGGCGGCTTGGGCGCCGCCGGGGGCTGGGGCGCGCTCTCCGCCGGGGCCGTCGGTTTGTCCTGTTCAGTCAAGGCCGCCTCCTCACGAGCGAGTTGCCGGTTTGGACTCCGCAGCGAGGCGCATCCGGCTCAGACCGCCTTCTTGGCGATCGTCATGCGGTCGATCTTCCGCTGCAGCTGCATCAGCCCGTAGATGAGCGCCTCCGGGCGGGGCGGGCAACCGGGCACGTAGACGTCGACCGGGATCAGCCGGTCCACGCCCTGCGTCACCGCGTAGGTCTTGTACGGTCCGCCGCTGGTCGCGCACGAGCCCATCGCCAGCACCCACTTCGGCTCCGGCATCTGGTGGTACAGGCGCGTGACGATCGGCGCCATCTTCTCGGTCACGGTGCCGGCGACGAGCATGAGGTCCGACTGCCGCGGCGTGCCGCGGAAGACCTCCATGCCGAACCGCGACAGGTCGAAGCGCGGGTCCATCGCGGCCATCATCTCAATCGCGCAGCAGGCGAGCCCGAACTGCATCGGCCACACCGAGCCGCGCCGCGCCCAGTTGATGACCGTGTCGTAGGTGGTGATCAGGACGTTCGACTCGAAGCGGTTCTCGATCAGACCCATTGCAGCGCTCCCCGCCGCCAGGCGTAGACGTACCCCACCACGAGGATGCCGATGAAGACCAGCATCTCGACGAAGCCGAAGAGCGCGAGCTTGCGGAACATCACCGCCCACGGGAACAGGAACACGGTCTCGACGTCGAACACGACGAACAGGACCGCGATCAGGTAGTAGCGCACCGAGAACCGGTAGTCGTGCGCTTCGCTCGTGATCGGGTTGCCGCACTCGTACGGCTCGACCTTGATCGGATCGTACCGCCCGGCACGGACCAGCCAGGCAAAGACGAAGGTGACCAAGGGGAACGCGACGGCGATGACGACGAAGAGCAGGACGGGTATGTAGGCGTTCACTCCCCCTCCCCAGCGCGTCATGATAGCGTCATGTCGCACAAAGTCAATCAACTCAAAGGAATTTGAGCATCATTCTCGGCAACACGGGTGGCCGGCGCTCACGCGCCGACGAGGCGCAGAAGGCGCTCGCGGAGGAACGCCGCGAGCCCGCGCCGCCCCGGCTCGCCCCCGGCCGCGGCCTCACGCGCCGCCAGGTCCTGCTGGCGGGCGGCCATGCGATCGGCCAGCTCCGCCGCGAGCTCGCGGTGCTCGGCGAGCAGCGCGACGAGCGCCCGGCTGTCCACCTCGGTGACGGCGAGGGTAGTGCGGGCGCGCACCGTCGCGGCGCGCGGCGCGCCGGAGAGGAACGCCATCTCCCCGAACACCTCGCCGGCGCCGATGCGGGCGATCTCGGTACCGCCGCGCTCCACCGCCGCCTGCCCGCTGGCGATCACGTAGAGGGCGCGGGACTCCTCGCCCTCGCGTACCACGGCCTCGCCCGGCGCGTACTCCTGCCAGCGCGTGCGCCCGGCCAGCGCCGCGACGGCGCGATCCGGGAGGCCGGCGAACAGCGGGCAGCGGGCGAGCGCGTTCCGGCTCAGCCCCAGCGGGTCCGCCTCCGCCCGGACGGCGGCGACCATGTGCACGCTGCGCTGCGGGAACGGAATCTCCATCCCGGCGCGCTTGAGCGCGGCGAACGCGCCGGTGTAGAAAGCGTCCGCCACGTCGGCGGCCCGCCACGGCTCGCGCACCCACAGACGGCACTCGTAGGTGACCGCGCTGTCGCCGAACTCGCGCGTCAGGATCCGCGGCGCGGGCCGGACCAGAACCTGCGGCAGGTCCGCGGCGACGCGGGCGAGCACTTCCTTGACCGCGTGCGGCGGCGCCTCGTACGCCACACCCACGTGCAGCGGCACCGCCACCTCCTGGTCGCCGTCCCCGAGCAGCCGCACGCGCGAGCGCGCGACCTGCGAGTTCGGGATCAGCACCCGCTCCCCGAGCGTGGTGCGCAGCACGAGCGAGCGCCAGCCCAGCTCCAGCACCTCGCCGACGACGCCGTCGATCTCGATCCACGAACCGGCCTGGAAGCGCTGCTCCCAGGTGAGCGCGAGCCCCGACAGGAGCGTCCCCAGCGTCTCCTGCAGGGCGAAGCCGAGGACGACCGTGAGCACCGCGGCCGATCCCAACAGCGTCCCGACCTCGATCCCCAGCGCCGCCCGCAGGATCGCCGCCGCCAGCAGCAGGTAGAGGACGAGAGCGATGACGTCGCGCGCCAGGCGGGGGACCGGCACGGCGAAGCGGCGGATCAACAGCCACTCGAAGACGAGCAGCAACACCAGCCGCAGCACGAGGTACCCGAGCGCGAGCAGGACGATGACCGCCGACCAGTCCTCCCACTTCCCGCCCAGCCCCGCCGAGCCGATGGCCCATCGCGCGCCCGCCGCCGCCGCCAGGAACGC
>DAIDOU010000151.1 GCA_027458945.1 Acidobacteriota bacterium | reverse complement strand
GACCGCCCGCTCGAGCTGCGGGTCGTGCCCCTCGCGCACCAGCTTCGGGTCCTGCTCGACCTCCACGTCGGGTGCGATGCCGTGGTTCTCGACCTCCCACTCGCCGTGCAACCCGTAGATCGCCCAGCGCGGCGCGGTGATTCGCCCGCCGTCCATCAGCGGTGGGTAGCCGCCGATCCCGACGAGGCCGCCCCAGGTGCGGACTCCGACCAACGGCCCGATCTTCGCCTTGCGGAAGTACCACGGCATCGCGTCCCCGCCGGAGCCGGCGAACTGGTTGATGATCATCACCTTGGGACCGTAGATAGACTCCACCGGCTCGGTGTAGTCCTCGCCCTCGCGGGTCATCACGCGGCTCATCGGCGGCCGCCGCAGATAGTCGATGATGTAGTCGGCGAGCTCGCCGCCGTGGTTGAAGCGCTCGTCGAGCACCGCGGCCTGCTTGCCGACCTGGGCGAAGAAGTAGCGGTTGAAGCTGGTGTAGCCGCCGCCCGCGGTGTCCGGCAGGTAGACGTAGGCGACCCGCCCGCCGGAGAGCTCGTCCACCTTGCGCCGGTTCCCCTCGATCCAGGCGAGGTGGCGCAGGCCGCGCTCGCTCGCCACCGGCACCACGGTGACGTCGCGGGCGCCCTTGCCGTCCGCGCTCGGCCCGACCCGGATCACGGTCTGCTTCCCCGCGGTCTCGAGGAAGAAGCTGTCCACGTCGTCGGCGGCGGTGAGCTCGCGGCCGTTGACCGCGAGCAGGTACTCCCCCGCCTTGACGCCCACGCCGGGCTGCGTCAGCGGCGCCTGCAGCTCGGGGTTCCAGTTCTCGCCGCTGTACACGCGGGCGAAGCGGTAGCGCCCGCCGTCGAGCGTGTAGTCCGCGCCGAGCAGGCCGACGCTGACCTTGTCGCTCCTCGGCTCCGCGCCGCCGCGGACGAACATGTGCCCGACGGTCAGGTTCCCGGTCATCTCCGCGAACAGCGCGTTCAAGTCGTCGCGGCTCGCGATCCCGGGAAGGTACGGCGCGTACGCCTTCTCCGCCGCCGCCAGGTCGAGGCCGTGAAAGTGCGGGTCGTAGAAGAAGTCGCGCTCGATCCGCCAGACCTCGCGGTACATCTGCGCCCACTCCGCCTTGGGATCCACGTACACCTTGAGGCCCTTCATCGCGAGCGCGCCGTCGCCGCCCTTGGGCGCCCTGTCGGCGCTCGCGATGTGCCAGGCAGGCCCAGTGCGGTAGAGCATCTTCTCGCCGTTGGCGGAGAGCACGAACGCCGAGACGCCCTCGAGCAGCGGCTCCGTCTTGCGCGTCTTGAGGTCGAACCTGGACACGGTCAACGCCGGCGGGCCGTCGTTCGTCTCGACGATCGGCGCCTCCACCAGGTAGAGGATCCCCTCCTGGCCCGCCGCGAGCCCGCGGTAGTTCTTCGCCGGGATCGGCAGGGCGACGATGCGCTGGTCGAGGCCGGCGAAGTCGATCTCCACCTTGGCCGCCGTCTCGGCCTTTTCGGCCTTGGCCTTCGCCTCCCCCTTCTTCTCGTCGACCGACGTCGCCGCGGCGTCCTTCTTTTCCTTGTCGGCCTCTTTCCCCTTCTCCTCGTCGCTCTGCGGCGGGATCGGCGACGGCACGTCCTTGGCGAGCACCGCCGCGTAGACGCTGCGCGTGACCGGGTGTCCGATGCTCGTCATGTCGAGCCACCCCGCTGTCAACCCCATGTCGGTGCTGGCGGTGAAGTAGAGGTACTTGCCGCTGGCGTCGAACACCGGGTACAGGGCGTCGCTCATGCCGTCGGTGACCTGCGTGGCCGTGCGGCTCCCCAGCGAGTAGACGAACACGGCGCGCAGCTGGCTCGGCAGCTGCTTCGTGTAGGCGAGCCAGCGGCTGTCCGGCGACCACCGCACGTCGAACTCCTGGTTCGGCGAGTCGAAGCGGTCGGTGTCCACCTTGACCGGCGTCGGGTGCGCGAGCTCCACGACCCAGAGGTTGAGCCGCTTGTCGCTGTACGCGATCCTGCTGCCGTCGGGTGACCACGTCGGCGAATAGAAGAACGACGGCGGCGCGCCGAGGTCGATCTTCTGCACCTCGCCGAGGCCGTCCTGGCGGCGCACGTGCAACGCGTACTCGCCCGACTCGTCGGAGAGGTACGCGATCCGGGTGCCGTCCGGCGACCACGCCGGGTCGCGCTCGGCCACCCCCACCGTGTTCGTGATGTCGCGGATGTCCCCCTTCTCGGCCGGCACGGTGAGGACCTCGCCGTGCGCCTCGAACACCGCGCGCTGCCCGGTCGGCGAGATGCCGGCGGCGAGGATGTCCTTGACCGGGTCGAGCGTGAGGAAGTGCGGGCGCAGCTGCGGCATGTCGGCGGCGATGCGCACCGGCACCACCCGGTCCTGGTCGCTCGCGAGGTCGAGCAGGTGCAGGGTGCCGAACTGCTCGTAGACGATCGCCCCGGGCCCGGCCGACGCCGAGCCGATGTCGAGCCCGGCGTTCTTCACCACCTCCCGCACCGCCCGGGTGCCGAGGTCGTAGGCGAACAGCGACACCGGCCCGTTGCGGTCCGAGAGGAAGTACACCGTGTCGCCCACCCACATCGGGTTCTTGTCGTTGGAGTTTCCGGCTTGCGGCACCTTCACGACGCTGGAGTCGGCGAGGTCGGCGATCCACACCCGCGTCGTCTGTCCGCCGCGGTACGACTTCCACGCCGGCTCCCACTGGAAGTTGGGCTCGTAGGCGAGGTGCGAGCCGTCGGGCGAGTACGACGCCTCCTCCACGCGCGGCAGCGGCACCTCGGTCGGGAAGCCGCCAGCGACCGGCACCGTGTACATCTGCTCGGGGTCGGCAACGCTGGCGCGCGGCGAGCGGAACGCCACCCGCGTCCCGTCCGGCGTCCAGGCGATGGCGACGTCGGCGCCGGGGTGGTACGTGAGTCGGCGAGGCTCACCGCCGGATGCGGCCACCACGTAGACGTCCACGTTGCCGTCAAACTCGCCGGTGTACGCGATCCGCGTCCCGTCCGGCGAGAAGATCGGCCCGGCGAGCCGTCCGCTGCCCGCGACCAGGCGGACCGCCTCGCCGCCGGCGCGGGGCACCGTCCAGATCTCGCCGCCGTACGCGAACGCGATCTGCGTCGCGCTCACGCTCGGCGAGCGCAGCAGCAGCGGCGTGGGGGTCGCGGCCGCGGCGATACCGAGGCCGAGCACGGCCGGCAACACGGCGGCGAGTACGCGCTTGATCGCTGTCTTCATGGAGTCTCCTTTGGTCCGGCGACGCCCGGGGAAGCGCCGGTCGAGCAGCGCCGAGGATACGACACGGCCCGGCGCGCGCGGCCGCGGCGGCGGCGCCCGCCGGCGACCCTCTCCGGCCCGGACGTTCATGCCCGTGCATACGCACCGGCGCCGCTTTGGGTTCGCGGCGCGCCCGCTCGCCGGGCCGCCGCTGCTATGATCCGGCCGGACGAAAGGACGCCGCGATTTCCGACCAACCCTCCTCCCCCAGCGGCCCCTCGCAGCAGGACCCGGCCCCCGCTCGCCGCGGCCCGATGCGTCTCGGTCTGATCGGCTTCCTCGTCGAGCTGCTGCTGCCGACCGCGCTCGCCGGGACGCTCCTGCTCCTCGCCGCCACGCGGCTGCCGCTGTGGAACCTGCACACCGTCGCCGGTCTC
>DAIDOU010000150.1 GCA_027458945.1 Acidobacteriota bacterium | reverse complement strand
CATAGGCGTTAGCATTTGCAGCGGGGTTCAGGGTTGCGATCCGCGGGGAAGTGCTCGCGGAAGAGCGTGAGTTGACGCTGCTCGAGATGGGAGTCGCAGGCATCGAGGGCTGCGACGATCTGCGGAACATGCTTAACGACGCGGTTCAGGCCAATCGGCATGACGGCGGCGAGCATTGCCGCCCAGATGAGGTTAGTGAGCTTCCAGGGGTTGCGCGCCATCGCGGTGGGCGGCTGCGAGGAATGGGCTGCTGTTGGAAGTGCTTGGGCTCCGATGCGGTCGACAACGAGCCCCAGCAGCAGCTTTCCGGTGAGCCAGCTCTTGATCGTGTCGTCACGGTAGTTGGGCAAGCGGTCGAAACGGCACAGCGATTTCCACCGCTTGAATTGCAGCTCGATCTGCCAGCGCAGGCGATAAGCCTCGACTGCACGCGCCGCCGGGAGCCGCCCGGCCGGCGCCGTCGTGAACAGCAGAATGTAGCCGGCCTGTTCCAACTGCTCCGCGCTGGCGTTGGCGCCGTGCTCTCGCCGCACCCAGTCGCGCGCGCTGCTCGCATCCTCGTCCGGCAGGCGAATCCCGATGAGGCGCCCGCGCAGCTCCCGCCGCTCGCGACCATCGCGCCAGTACGTGACCACGTCGAGTTCCGTGGCGCGATGACCTTGCAAAGCGCGACACCAACCGAGGACGTCGACTTCGGCGCTGGACGCCGCTGAGACCAGCGGCATCGAAGCCGAGTTGAATCGCACCAGCGCGTCGGCTCCATCGGCAACTACCGACGCAATGCCGCGTCCATTGCTATATCCACGGTCGCCGATCACGAGCTGATTGCGCTCCCAATGGAAGCGACGCAACGTCTCGCCTCCCTCGACGCCGGTCACCTCGACTTGCAGGACCCGTAGATCTGCCACGCGAATCACGACATGGAGACGCGCGTCTGTCCCCTCCGCGCCTGGTCCGCAAATCGCCGAGGCGTCAGTCAGAACCAGGTCGTAGCCGTCCCAGCGCTCCGGCGCGACCGCCGCCGACGCAGGCAGCATGCGCGATACCAGTGCCGCAAGATACGGATGGGCGCGCCGCATCCGCAGATGCAATCGTACCGCACTCAGCTTCGGCCCGCCCGCTTCTCCCACCGCCACCACCGTCTGGCGCAACGGAAGGTCCGCCCCAACGTGCGCGAACACGAACCGCAGCAACGTCTTCGCGTCCTGCACCTTTGCATTCGGCCACTGCCGGTTGAGCTGCTTGTACTCGTCCGCCAACTCCTCGTAGTCCGAAGGCAGGCAGTCGAGCAGCGTCTCCCAGTCCGCGATACCGTGCGCGTGTTCCATGTCTGAAGATCTCGCACGGCTTCCGGCCCCTGTCCAAAATTCTGCTAACACCTATGAGGTAGAGACCCGCCCGAGCCAGGAAGAATAGTCCCCAGATCATGTTCAAACGCGCCACGTAGGGGCGGGCCTTCGGAGGCAGAGAACGCCCAATCTGCTTCTCGGCCAGCTCGACCATCACGGGGCGGCCAAGCGCTGAGGAGCCGAGGAAGAAGAGCGCGATGGCCACGCCGCCGAACACTGGCTCCAGCTCGAGGAACAGTCCGCTCGTCGCGTATCGAAGATCGAGATAGCCGAAGACGACCAGCGACACCGTCACGTAGGCCGTCATCGCGGAGAACCGCTTGGTGCGCGCCAGCTCGAACGCCAGGCTGATCACGCCCGTCACGAGCCCCGCGATGATGGCCGCTTTCAGGCCAAGCGTATGCTCGAAGCCATAGAAGACGATCAGCGGCCCGAAGGTTTCCGCGATGAAGAGCAGCAGCGCGCGCTTGCTGAGCATCTTTCCGAGCACGCGCTATTCCCCCTCCGCAATCGTTCCGTTGGCCCCATCGGCCGCTAGGCAGGCATCGGCGGTGGGCGCGATCAGCGCCCGCAAGCGGGACTCCAGCTGCGGCAATGTCGCGGGGTAACCCAACCGCTCCGAGAGCGTCAAGACGGACGTGGCGTCCGAGACACGAGGCGGCCGAACATCCAATCGACCGTCCAGGCGGCCTCCGTGGGACTCGAAACCCTGCGGTTCGAGTCCCAGTGCCCCCGCCCCGCGCTTTCGTACTTACAGCCTGCTGATTTTAGTGGAGCCGATCGGGATCGAACCGACGACCTCTAGAGTGCGATTCTAGCGCTCTCCCAACTGAGCTACGGCCCCACCCGTTGGGAGCGGGAGTTTACCACGGGCCCACGACCCGGACAAGAACGGCCGGTCGGGCCTCAGTAGAGCTCGATGCGCGACGAGGTCGTCGTGATGTACACCATCGGCCCTTTGCCCGACAGGTCGAGGCGCGGCGTCTTCGGGTCGGTGACGCCGGCGAACGAGGAGCGGATCTCGCCCCGGCTCGTGATCAGCTCGCCCCCCGGTTGGGAGCCCGGCGGCAGCGTGACGCGGACCCGGCCCGAGGTGGTCGTGACGCGCACGACGTCGGCCGGCGCCAGGGCATCGAAGCGGGTGACGACGTTCCCCGAGGTGGTCGAGATCACGGCCGGCCCCAGCAGCCCCGACATGTGGACGTCGCCGCTCGAGGTGTCGCAGTGCAGGTTACGGGCGCCGCCGGAGAGCTCGACCGAGCCGCCGGCCGTGCGGACCATGAGCGACTCGATCGCCCGGCTGGCGCGCAGCGTGATGTCCCCCGACGTGGAGCGCGCCTCGATCTCCGGCGCCCAGCCGGTCAGCTCGCTGTCGCCGCCCGCGGTGCGCAGGCGGAGCGGGCGCACCGCGGGGAACTCGCCGTCCACGCGCAAAGAGCCCGAGGACGTGGTGAGGTCGGGCCGGACGTTCGGGGGCAGGGTGAGCTCGATCCGGGCGCGGGTCACGAGCACGCCCTTGAGCAGGCTCAGCCCGCCGGGGTCCGGGGCGGTGATCCGCAGCTCCCCGTCCTTGTCCTCGATCGTGGGGCGATGCGCCGCGAGCCACGCGTCGGCCTTGACCTCGGTGAGGGAGTCCACCACGATGTCCACCTTGAGGCGGATGTCGGAGATGTCGGAGGCGCGCACGGCCAGATCGAGCGGCCCCGCGTCCACGAGAACGACCTTGCCGGCCGAGGAGGGGTACGACTTCTCGATCACCTCGTGCTTCTCCGTGGCCGCCGCGGTCGCGGCGAGCAGCACCATCAGCGCACCGATCACGGGCATTCTCATCGTCCCCTCCAGTGTGCAACGGCATCGTAGGGTTTCCGGGGCCCAGCCGCAAGGCCGCTGGAGCCACGGCGGGCGGGCGGCCTTGACAGCCCGGCGACCCCACGGTACTTTCATCGCGCCCATCCGGGCGTGAGCGGGCATAACTCAGCTGGTAGAGTGTCAGCTTCCCAAGCTGAAAGTCGCGGGTTCAAATCCCGTTGCCCGCTCCACCTCCCCGGAGCAGGGAGGTCCCTGTGGCGAAGGACGCGGACAGCAGGCTCGATGGCAGGCAGGCGCCGGGGACCACCGTGGTTGGCCGGGAGAGCCGGATCGAGGGAGCCTTGACCGGCCGCGGAGCGGCGCGGATCGAGGGCGCGCTCAAGGGAAGCATCACCCTGGAGGCGCCGTGCGAGGTCGCCGAGGGGGCGAAGGTCGAGGCCGACGTGCACGGCACCGTCGTCCGGGTGGCCGGGTCGGTGACGGGGCGCGTGAGCGCGACCAAGCTCGTGGAACTGCTCGCGACGGCGGTCGTCAAGGGCGATGTCAGTGCTCCCGCGCTCCACGTCGTCGAAGGCGCCAGGCTCGAGGGCCGGGTCGAGATGACCTCGTCCGAGGCCGCGCCGGGGCCCGCGAAAACCCGCTGAAACGGCTGTCCTACAGGGGTTTGACGGTCGGTGTATACTCCAATCGAGAGGAGTGCGCCGACCGTGAGCAGCCAAACGACGGTTGAGATCTTTGGACGCCGGTTCGAGCTGCGCGCCACGGAGGGGAGCGAGCGTGTGCAGGAGCTGGCCCGCTTCGTGGACCGGCGGATGCGAGAGCTGGCCGAAGTCTCGCCGCACGTGGACACGTCCAAGCTCGCGGTGCTGACGGCGCTGAACATCGCGGACGAGCTATTCAAGGAACACGAGACAGAACCTGGAGTTCGAGCGGAGCAGTTTCGGCAGCGGGTGGAAGGTTTGATCCGGCGGTTGGACGACGTTCTGACGCCCTCCTGATGGAGGGCCGCGGAAAGCTTGAGAGGGGGCCCCTGCGCGGTTGGTGATGAGCGAAACTATTCTTGAACCAACACCTATTTGATGGGCTCCGAGTCCCTCCCCCCAGAGCAGCCTCACGGCGAGTGAAGGGGGGCGGGCCAGGCCCCTACCTGTGGTTTACAGGTTCAAATGGGTTTGCTCACACGGCCGAGGCGGGGGCCTTTAACCTCCCCAACCACCCCCGGGTCGAGTGCCCGCTCAGGTTCATTGAAAGGGGGGGTGTGTGACCACCATGGTGGTTGCCGTCGATGTCGCGATCGTTGCATTGGCAGCGGTTGTCGCTTTCTTTTTGGTTCGGCGCAGCGCCCGGGCGCGGCTCGCACAAACGCAGCTCGACGCGGAGCGCGAGGCTCGACAGGTTCTCGGCGCGGCGCAGCAGGAGGCGGAACAGCGTCTCAGGGACGCGCAGATCGAGGCGCGCGAGAAGCTCCTCGCGGCGCGGTCCGAGTTCGAACGGGAATCGCTCGAGTACCGGCAGGAGCTGCTGGCGTCGGAGCGGCGTCTCGATGAGCGCGAGCTGGCCGCCGACGAGCGGGGGCGCCTGCTCGACGGCCAGTCGAAGGACCTCGACGACCGCAGACGCCAGCTCGACGAGCGCGAGAGCGTGGTCGCAATGCAGGAAGACGCTCTCGCCGCGGCCTCGGCGGAGCAGCGCGCCCAGCTGGAACGGATCGCCGGCCTGACATCGGAGCAGGCCAAGGCCGAGCTGACGCGGAGGATGGAGAACGAGGCGCGTATCGACGCGGCCAAGATCATCCGCCGCATCGAGGAGGAGGCGACTCAGGAAGGCAACAACCGGGCGCGCCGCCTGATCTCTCTCGCCATCCAGAGGATCGCGGCCGAGCACGTGGTCGAGAGCACCGTCTCGGTCGTGGACCTCCCGAACGACGAGATGAAGGGGCGGATCATCGGCCGCGAGGGGCGCAACATCCGCGCGCTCGAGACCGCCACCGGCGTCGATCTGATCGTCGACGATACGCCGGGCGCCGTGCTGCTCTCGTGCTTCGACCCCGTGCGCCGCGAGGTGGCGCGGCTCGCGCTGGCGCGCCTCATGCTGGACGGACGGATCCATCCCGGCCGCATCGAAGAGGTCGTCGGCAAGGTCCAGGCCGAGCTGGACGAGAAGATCTTCCGCGACGGCGAGGCGGCGGCGATCGAGCTGGGCCAGCCAGACTTCCATCCCGAGCTCCTCAGGCTACTCGGACGGCTCCAGTTCCGCACGTCGTACGGGCAGAACGTGCTCTCGCACTCGAAGGAGGTCGCGTGGTTGGCGGCACACATGGCCACCGAGCTCGGTGTCGACGTGCGCATCACCAAGCGTGCGGGGCTGCTCCACGACATCGGCAAGGCCGTGGACCGCGAGATGGAGGGCACGCATCTCACCATCGGACGCGACCTG
>DAIDOU010000149.1 GCA_027458945.1 Acidobacteriota bacterium | reverse complement strand
ACGTGGAACACGTTGTCGGGGACGTTGTCGATGCGCGTGTTGCAGGCGATGCCGCACGCCTGCACCTTCTTGCCGAAGGCGAAGATGTCCGGCTCGACGCCGAGCCCCTGCCACGCCCACATGCTGCCGGTGATCCCGAGGCCGGTCTGCACCTCGTCGAAGATGAGGAGGAAGTCGTGGCGGTCGGCGAGCTCGCGCAGCGCGCGCAGAAACTCGGGGCGGAAGTGATTATCGCCGCCCTCGGCCTGGATCGGTTCGACGATCAGGCAGGCGATCTCGGCGCCGTGGCGGGCCACCGCCTCCTCGATCTCGGCGACGGCGTGCGCCTCGGCGCGCTCGACCTCGGCGCGGTGGGCGTCGAGGGGGAAGGTGATCTTCGGGTTGGAGACGCGCGGCCAGGGGAACTTGGGGTAGAGCGCCGTCTTGCGCGGGTCGAACGTGTTGGTCAGCGACAGCGTGTACCCCGAGCGGCCGTGGAACGCCTGGCGGAAGTGGACCACCTGCAGGCCGCCCTCGCCGCCGAGCCCCGCGGCCCGGTTGCGCTTCGCCTTCCAGTCGAACGCGGTCTTGAGGGCGTTCTCGACCGCGAGCGAGCCGCCGTCGACGACGAAGACGTGGCTCGTGTGGCTGGCCGGGAGCGCGACGTGGGAGAACGTCTCGATGAACTCCGCGAAGAAACGGGTGTACAGGTCGGAGTTGGCCGGCTTGTGCGTCGCCGCCAGCAGCAGGCGCTCGCGGAACTCGGGGTCGGCGAGGCCGGGGTGGTTCCACCCCAGCGCCTGCGACGCGAAGTTCGAGAACAGGTCGAGGTACGCGACCCCGTCCCTCTCGTCGACCAGGAACGAGCCGCGCGAGCGCTCGAGGTCGGGGACGATGTGGAAGCCGTCCACCAGCATGTGGTCGCCGAGCACCCGATGGACCTCGTTGGCACCGACACGGAAGCCGCCCACCATCGCCTTCATCGCGGGACTCCTTTCCTCGCCGGAGGACGGGACAGCCGAACGGGTTACGCGGGCTTGCGGCCGGGGGCGAGGACCATGGTGAGGTCGCGCCCCTCGAGCGGGCCGGCATCGCGCTCGAGGCGGATGAGCTCGGACAGCTCCTCCTTGATGCGCTCGAGCACCTCGTAGCCATTTTCCGGGCGGCGCATCTCGCGCCTCCGGAACATGATCGTGACCTTGACGTGCTTCCCCTGCTCGAGGAACCGCTTCACCATCGCGAGCTTGGTGTGGAAGTCGTGGTCCGCCACGCCGGGCCGGAACTTGACCTCCTTGACCTCGATCTGGTGCTCCTTGCGGCGCGCCTGCCGGGCCTTCTTCTCCTGCTCGTAGCGGTACTTTCCCCAGTCCATGATCTTGCAGACGATGGGGCGGGCGGTGGGTGCGACCTCCACCAGGTCGAGGCCGCGGGTGCGCGCGAGCGCCAGGGCCTCTTCCACGGGAACGATGCCGACCTGTGAGCCGTCGGCATCGACGAGACGCACCGGCGACAGCCGGATCATCTCGTTGACGCGTGTACGATCGCGTTCGTCGGCGATGACATCCTCCTCGTATCAGGCGGGACTCTGGCCCGCCGTGGTCCTAGCGCTGATGCCGGACGGTGGGAGTATAGCAAAGGGCGTCCGGCGGCCGGGGAGCGACCGGCGGCGGGTCACGACCGCGCCGGCGGGCGCGTCGCCGACCAGCGGGCGTGCTCGATCTTGATGCAGCGGTCCATCACCACCGTCAAGCCGGCCGCGCGCGCCTTCGCGGCGGCGGCGTTGTGCGCCAGACCGAGCTGCATCCACACGACGCGGGCGCCTCGCGCGATCGCCCCGTCGACGACCGCGGGGATGAACTCGGGCTTGCGGAAGATGTCCACCACGTCGATGGCGATCTCCGGCGGGATCGCGGCGAGGTCCGGGTAGCTGCGCTCGCCCAGGATCTCGGCGACGGCCGGGTTGACCGGCACGATGCGGTAGCCGTGCCGCTGCAGGTAGGTGGCCACGATGTGCGACTCGCGGTCGGGCTTGTCCGAGAGCCCGACCACCGCAATCGTGCGCGCCGTCGCGAGCACGCCGTCGATCTCCGGGTCGCTCGCGTTTTGGAGAGGGAACTCGCAACTCTGATCGGCCATCACGACCTCCTGCGCCGGTCCCGCTTCGTCCGGACCGGCCGCTACCCCTTCCCCCGCGGCCGGTTCGAGCGCCACACCAGGCCGACGTGGAAGCCGACGTCGGGGCTGTTGTCGAAGATGAACAGGTTCTCGAGCAGCGAGGCCTCGAGCAGCAGGTTCGGGTTGAGCACGCGCTTGAGCCCCACCGTGATCTCGTACGTGTTCTTGGAGAAGCCGCCGAACTGCTCTGCCCCCGCCGAGGTGACGAGCGCCTGCAGCAGCCAGGACATGCGCGGCGAGTGGCGGTACTCGACGCCGGTGAACAGCGAGATCTGGTTCGGCTTGAGCCGGACGCCGACCATGTCGTCGCTGGCGTAGTGCATCGCCCCGAGCGCCGCGTAGACGTTGAAGCGGCGCCCGAGGCGCTGACCGGCCGAGACCCCGGCTTCGAAGTCGTAGCCGCCGCTGGAGTACAGCGAGGCCGAGCGTCCGGTCGGGATCTTGAGCACGAACGTCGCGGTCACGGCCGGCGTCGACGCCGTACCGTCGGCGAGCCGGTAGCGCGCGCCGACCGTCGCGTCCTCGATCCCCCAGCCGGCGTCCTCGCCGGTGAGCTCGAACGTGCGCCCGTTCGTGCCGTGGATCAGCACCAGGTAGCGGTTGCGCGGGAACAGCTTGCGGTCCTTGTTGGCGACGTGGAGCAGGCCCTCGAAGTTCTCGATGAAGCGGTCCATGATCCCGCCGCCACGGTAGGACAGCGGCAGGCTGGCCGCCAGCTCCAGCCGGGAGGTCACGCCGTACGACGCGCTCATCGTGAAGCGCAGCGTCTCCGCGTCGATCGTGTAATACTTCGGGTCATAGTCGAAGTAGTTGTTCCAGCTGGTGAGCAGCTCGAGCTGCCACTGGCCCGCGGCGAGCGTCGCTGGACTCCTGGGTGTGGGGGTCAGCCGCAGGATGTTGAGCGGCGACTGCGACCGCAGCTCGAGCGGGCCGAGGCCGACCGCCGGGCTGGTCACGAAGTTCGACACGTCCTGGCCCGCGGCGAGCCCCGCCACGAGCAACGCCGCCGCCGCCGCTACCCGCGCCCGTGCCATGTTGGCCTCCAAGGGAATTCTACCCGAGCGCCGCCGGGTCCGTCGCGACCGGGCCGGGGCGGCGCCGGAACACCAGCGCGCCCCACGCCGCCGCGGCGATGACCAGGACCGCAGCGCCGAGCTGCGGCGCCGCGACCCCCCAGGCGCCGAGCGCCAACTCGGCGGAAAACGGCCCGATGACGCGGGCGAGCGAGCCCAGCCCCTGGAACGCTCCCAGCGCCGCGCCTTGCTCGTCGGCGCGCGCGCTCTTCGACACCAGCGACGACAGCGACGGCATCACGAAGCCGGAGCCGAGCGCCATGATCGGCAGAACGGCGAGGACGGACCCGAGGCGGTAGGCGGCGGCGCCGAGCAGAACGAGCGCGGCGGCGCTCACGGTCAGTCCCGCGACCAGCAGCGTGCGCTCGCCGAAGCGGCGCGAGGCGCGCCCCACCAGGCCTCCCTGCACCGCGGCCGCGAGCAGCCCGAGGTAGACGAACATGAAGCTCACCTGCGCATGGGGGAGGGCGAGCCGGTCGTGCAGGAACTGGGCGAACGTGACCTCGAACGACGCCAGGCCGGCGACGACGAGGAAGCCGATCGCCAGCAGCGGGGCGAGCTCCCGGTGACCGAACGCGAACGCCAGCCGCGCGAACGGGGAGGCGGGAGCGGCCTTGGCGCCGGGCACTGGCTGCGGCCGGGTCTCCGGCAGGAAGAAGATCGTCATCACCCACGCCACGGTCGAGAACGCGGCCGCGCCCCACCCCGGCGCGCCCATGCCGAGCGGCACCAGGGCCCCGGCCAGCGCCGGCCCGGCGATGAAGCCGAGGCCGAACGCCGCCCCGATCATCCCCATGCCGCGCGCCCGCTGGTCCGGCGTCGTCGTGTCGGCGATCACCGCCTGGGCGGTGGCGACGTTGCCGCCGGCGATGCCGGCGAGGAGGCGCGAGGCGAACAGCCACGCGAGCGAGTGCGCCAGGGCGAAGAGCACGGACCCGGCCACCGAGCCGAACAGCGAGATCAGCAGCACCGGCCGCCGGCCGACGCGGTCGGAGAGGCGCCCGAGCAGCGGCGAGAAGATGAACTGCATCGCCGAGAAAGCGGCCATGAGCAGGCCGAACTGCCACGGCGCCGGATGGAAGTGCTCGGCGTAGAGCGGCAGCAGGGGGATCACGATCCCGAAGCCGATGAGGTCCGTGAAGACGATGAGGAAGAGGGTCGTCAGCGTGCGGCGGGGGGACGGCATGGCACCTCCTTGCGCGGCAACCGGCCCGCCGGCCGCGCGCATTCCGCGCCCCCGTCGGGTGCGCCGCGCAGCGTACCGCAATCGCGTCGCGATGTCCGCGCCGGGCCGCGGCGGCGCGGCGTGTACAATTTCGATGTGCGACTCGTTTTCTTTGGCACGCCCGAGTTCGCGGTCCCCTCGCTCGATGCGGTGGTCGCGGCCGGCCACGACGTGGCGCTCGTCGTCACGCGTCCGGACCAGCCCGCCGGCCGCCACCTGCGGCTGGCCTCCCCGGCGGTCGTCGCGGCGGCGCGCCGTCTCGGCCTCCCGCTGGCGCAGCCGGAGAAGCTGGGCGTCGACGATTTCCTCGCCCGCCTGCGGGCGCTCGCGCCGGAGGTCGCCGTGGTCGTCGCGTTCGGGCGGATGATCTCGCCGCGCGTGTTGCGGGTGCCCCGCCACGGCTTCATCAACCTTCACCCTTCGTTGCTGCCGCGCTACCGCGGGCCGTCGCCGATCGAGTCGGCGATCGCCGCCGGCGACGAGACGACCGGCGTCACGACGATGCTGCTCGACGAGGGGATGGATACCGGCCCGATCCTGCTGCAGCGCGAGGTCGCGATCGGCCCCAAGGAGCGCACCCCCGAGCTCGAGGCGCGCCTGGCGGCGCTGGGCGCCGAGCTCGTGGTGGAGACGCTCGCGGACCTCGCGGCCGGCACCGTGACCCCGGCGGTGCAGGACGCCGCGCTCGCCACGGTCACGACGAAGCTCGACCGCAAGCTGGGGCGGATCGACTGGCAGCTCTCCGCGCGCGAGCTGGCGTGCCGGTGCCGCGCGTTCGACCCCTGGCCGGGGCTGTTCACCACGTTTCGCGGCGGCCGCCTGAAGGTGCACGGTTTCGAGGTCGGGGACGGGGCCCCCGGTGACCAGGAACCGGGCACCGTGCTGGCGGTCTCGCTCGCCGGCGTCGCCGTGCGCTGCGGCGGCGGCACCGTGGGCGTGGTCACCGAGGTGCAGCGCGAGGGCAAGAGGCGCATCCCCGCCGACGCCTTCATCATCGGAGAGCGGGTTGCGCCCGGAGAGTCGTTCCGCTGACCCCCGCCTGCGGGCGGTCACCGCGCTGGCCCGCGTCGAGGCGCACGGCGCCCACGCGGCGCGCCTGCTCGGCGACGCCTCGCCGGCGGAGCGCGAGATGGTGCTCGGCGTGCTGCGCTGGCAGCTCACCCTCGACCACCTGCTCGCGCCCCACCTGCGCCGTCCCGCCGCCGGGCTCGACCCGGCTGTCCGCGCCGCCCTCCGTGCCGGGCTGTACGAGGCGCTGCGCATGCGAACGCCGGTCCCGGTGGCGGTCGCAGAGGCCGTGCGCGTGGCCCGGCGCCTGACGCCGCCGGCCGCCGGGCTCGTCAACGCCGTGTTGCGGCGCGCCGCGACCGCGACCTGGCCCGACCCCGCCGACCCCGGCACGCCGCTGGCGCTGCGCTACTCCCATCCCGACTGGCTGGTGGAGCGCTGGCGCTCGCTGCTCGGCGAGGACGCGCTGGCAACGGCGCTCGCGGCGGACCAGCAGCCGGCGCCGCTTTCGCTGCTGGCCGCGGCGGCGCGCTGCGAGGAGCTCGAGGCGGCGGGGTGCCGGCTCGTCCCCCACGCGGTGGTGCCCGGGGTCGTGACGGTGGCGGCCGGCGCCGAGGCGGCCGTGGCCGCGATCCGGGCCGGCCGCGCGTACGCGATCGACGCCACCGCCGT
>DAIDOU010000148.1 GCA_027458945.1 Acidobacteriota bacterium | reverse complement strand
ACGGTGCCGCCGTAGACCACCTCCGGGTTGTCGGGGTCGGGCGCGATCATGCCGGCCTCGCCGCCGACCGTGACCTGCCGCAGCTGCGCGGGGCCGATCGTGGCGGCGTAGGGGGTGAAGGCGGGGAGGCTGACCGCGCCGGCGTCCTGCTGCGCGCCGTAGACGTGGTACGGGAACGCCGTGTCGGTCGCCACGTGGTAGAGCTGCGCGGTGGGCTGGTTCATCCGCGTGCTCCAGCTCCGCCCGCCGTTGACGGTGACCTGGGCGCCCTGATCGGACCCCACGATCCGGCGCTCCGGGTGAGCCGGGTCGACCCAGAGGTCGTGGAAGTCGTCGCCGGTGAAGTCGCCGCTCTCGGCGATGAAGTGCCGCCCGCCGTCGTCCGAGCGCAGCAGGATCGTGTTCGGCACCCACACCCGGTCGGGGTCGGTCGGGTCCACCGTGAGGCGACCGAAGTACCAACCCCGCGCCCAGATGCGGCTGTCCGCACTGGTGCGCTCCCAATGCGCCCCGGCGTCGTCCGAGCGGTACAGCCCGCCCGCCGGCCCATCGACGAGGGCGTACACGCGGTCGGGCTTGGAGGGAGCGACATCGAGGCCGATCCGGCCGACGCGGGCGGGGAACCCCCCACCCTCGATCCTCGTCCAGTGGTCGCCGCCGTCGGCCGATTTCCACAGCCCCGAGCCTGGCCCATCGAGCGGCGGGTAGACGCTCCACGGTGGGCGTCGCGCCTGCCAGAGCGCGGCGTAGACCGTGTCGGGGCGGCCGGGCTCGAACGCCAAGTCGATCGCGCCGGTGGCGCTGTCGGGACCGAGCACTTTCGCCCACGTGCGCCCGCCGTCGCTGCTGCGGAACACACCGCGCTCGGGGTTGGGACCGTAGGGATGGCCGAGGGCGGCGACGAAGACACGGTTCGCATCGCGCGGGTCGACGAGGATGCGGCCGATCTGCTGCGAGTCGGCGAGGCCGACGTGGGTCCAGCTGCGGCCCCCGTCGCCGGAGCGATAGACGCCGTCGCCCTGGGCGATGTCGGAGCGCATGTCGGCCTCGCCGGTGCCGACGTAGAGCACCTCCGGGTCGGAGGGGGCCACGGTGAGGGCGCCGATCGCGCCCACCGGCTGGCCGTCGAAAATCGGGCGCCAGGTGCGCCCGGCGTCGTCGCTCGCCCACACGCCGCCGTTGACGGCGCCGAAGAAGAACCGGTCGGGCCGGCCGGGAACGCCGCTGACCGTGAGGACGCGGCCACCGCGGAAAGGACCCAGCAACCGCCAGTGCAGGCCGGCGAACAGCGCCGGATCGGCCGCGACGGCGAGCCGGGCGGCGGCAAGCAGGAAAACGGTAACGAGGGTGCGACGTGCCATGGGACTCTCCCTGGTGCAGGTGCCAGGACCGGCGCGGGTGTCAGGGCGGCGCGGCGGCGAGCCCGTGGACCGCGGTCACGCCGACTCGCCGTTCGCCTCCCTGGCGGCGTTCACCTTGGCCAGCACGCTGTGGTGCCGGCCGTAGCCGAAGTAGATCACGAAGCCGATCAGCAGCCAGACGAACAGGCGCAACCAGTTCTGCCCCGGCAGCGAGAACATCAGCAGCAGGCAGAGGGCGACCCCCAGGATCGGCACCGCCAGGCCGAGCGGGGCGCGGAACGGCCGCTCGGCGCCCGGGTTGGTGAAGCGCATGATCAACACTGAGACGCACACCATGACGAAGGCGAGCAAGGTGCCGATGTTGGTCAGCTCGGCAAGGATGCGCAGCGGCAGAAAGGCGCCGAGGATGGCGACGACGATGCCGGTCAGGATCGTGGACTTCCACGGCGTGTGGAACTTCGGATGGACGGCGCCGAAGAAGCTGGGCGGCAGCAGCCCGTCACGTGCGATGGCGAGCAACACGCGGGGCTGCGAAAGCATCATCACCAGGAGCACCGAGGTGATACCCATCAGCGCCCCCAGCGAGACGATCCCCTGCGCCCAGGGGAGGCCGACCTGTCTGAACGCGTCGGAGACGGGGGCGTTGATGTCGATGTGGTCGTAGCGCACCATGCCGGTGAGCACGGCCGAGACGGCGATGTACAGCACCGTGCAGATCAACAGCGAGGCGATGATGCCGATCGGCACGTCGCGGTGCGGCCGTTTGGCCTCCTCGGCGTGCGTCGAGACCGAGTCGAATCCGATGTAGGCGAAGAAGATGATCGCGGCGCCGGCGAGCATGCCGAGCGGCTGGCCGCCGGCGTCCGACTGCCCGAGCACGGTCTTGCCGAAGAACGAGAGCCCGGTGTAGCCGAACGGCGCGAACGGGTGCCAGTTGGCGGGGTTGACGTAGAACGAGCCGACGACGATCACGAAGAAGACGATCGCCAGCTTGATCCCCACGATCGCGGTGTTGAACGAGGCGCTCTCGCGGATCCCCTTGACCAGGACCGCGACCAGCAGAATGGTGATCACGATCGCCGGCAGGTCGAGCGTGGTGCCGGTGGAGATGATCCGCCCGAGGCCGGGGTCGTAGTCGAACGGCGCTCGCGTCAGCGCGTGCGGCACGTGAAAGCCGAAGATGCCGATGAAGTCCTGGAAGTACGCGGACCAGCCGTGCGCGACCGTCGCCGAGACCACGGTGTACTCGAGCACCAGGTCCCAGCCGATGATCCAGGCGAACAACTCGCCCATCGTCGCGTAGGCGTAGGTGTACGCCGAGCCGGCCACCGGCACCATGGAGGCGAACTCCGCGTAGCACAGCGCGGCGAAGACGCAGGCGATCCCGGAGACCACGAACGAGAGGATGAGAGCCGGGCCGGCGTTATCGTGCGCCGCCTTCCCCGTGAGCACGAAGATGCCGGTGCCGATGATCGCGCCCACGCCCAGGCTCGTGAGCTGAACCGGCCCGAGGATCCGCCGCAGCCGGTTCTCGCCCTTCATCTCCTCGAGCAGCATTGCCAACGGTTTCGTTGCGAACAGCTGTCGCCTCATGCGAGTGTCCTCCTCGCGCCCACGACCGGTCGTTGCGACTCGTCGTGAGGGATCGGCTCACGGGGGGCCACGTCGCCCCCGAGCCCTTCTAGAACAGCGTGCGCTCCACGTTGTGCTCGACCGGCCAGTCGTACTTGTACACCCCGAGGTCGAACACGACGTGGTACTTCACGACGACCTTCACGCGCACACCGTCGCGCGTGACGCTGATGTCTTCCTTCTTGACCGGCAGGTCCTCTTGCTTGGCCTTCTCGTAGATCGCCGCCGCGATCGCCTCGTTGGTGAAGCGCGGCAGCGAGGCCTGCTCCGCTTCCCGCTCACAGAAGTCCTGCAATTCGGCGACCGCAATGCGCGTCGGGACGACCCTGATGCCGACGAAGATCACCGCCAACAGCAGCACGAAGCTGAAGATGCAACCGATGTTGCCGCCCCCGATCTCACGCCGCCTGGCCATCCGTGCCTCCCGGTGAGAAACGCTGCCACATTGTAACGCCCGGCCGCAACCGGCGCGACCGCCGCGTCGGCGCGTACACTGCCGCAACGGAGGCCGAGCGATGTGGCCGGTAGCCGTCGTGATCGTGGTGACCGCCGCGTTCGCGGGCGCGCCGGCCGGCGGCGCGCCGGACTCATCCGCCGTCGCCGCCGCGCTCGCGGCCGGTGACGCGGCCGCGGCCAGGTTCGACCTGCCCGCGACGCTCGCCGCCTACCGCGCCGCCCGCGCCGCCGCGCCGGACAGTTACGAGGCGGCGTGGAAACTCGCGCGCTCGCTCGCCGACGCGGCGACGCTCGCGCCCGACCCGGCGGAGAGGGAAAGGCTCTGCCGCGAGGCCGCGGCGTCGGCGCGTGACGCGGTGCGGCTGCGGCCGTCGGCCCCCGCCGGTCACGACATGCTCGCGATCGCCCTCGGCCGTCTGGCGCTGTTCGAGGGAGGGAAGCGCAAGGTCGAGCTCGGGAAGGAGGTCAAGGCCGAAGCCGACCGGGCGCTGCAACTCGACCCCAACGACGACGTCGCCCTCGACGTGCTCGGCGTCTGGAACCGGGAGATGGCCTCGCTCGGATGGTTGCTGCGCGGCTTCGCCGAGCTGCTCTACGGCAAGCTGCCGCGCGCGTCGCTGGCGGCCTCGATCTCCGACCTCACACGCGCGGTCGGGCTGCGCCCCGAGGTGATCACGCACCGCGTCGAGCTCGGGATCTCGCTGGCC
>DAIDOU010000147.1 GCA_027458945.1 Acidobacteriota bacterium | reverse complement strand
CACCGCTGCACGTTCGACCTGCGCCACCGCAAGCCCGAGATGGACGACGGCTTCCTGCCGCGCTTCAAGGGCGGCGACCGCGTGATCAACCTGCCCTCGGGTGAGACGTTCATCGTGCCGTACGAGGGCGAACAACCCGGGCAGCCGTCGCTCACCAACGGGACGCTGCCGGTGCGCGAGGGCCAGGAGCTGATCTCGCTCCGGGTCGAGGCGAACCGGATCGTGAAGGTGGAGGGGAACGGCGAGCGGGCGCACACGCTGCGGGCGTTTTTCGCCGCCGACCCGGCCCGCACGAACATCGCCGAGGTCGCGTTCGGCTGCAACGAGTGGGCGCAGGTGACCGGCAACGTGCTCGAGGACGAGAAGGCCGGCTTCCACTGGGCGTACGGGCGCTCCGACCACCTCGGCGGCGCGATCGGCGTCAAGGCGTTCATCGAGCCGGAGACCGTCGTCCACCAGGACATCGTGTACGCCAAGGGCAACCCGATTCAGGTCGCCGAGGCCGCCTGCGTCCGCCCCGACGGGATGAAGGTGCGGGTCATCCGCAACGGCGCCTACGCGGTTTTCTGAGGGGCGCTGGGGACGCGGCGCAGCGCCGAGCGCTTGTACCCGTAGAAGGCGTAAATCACCATCCCGACGACGAGCCAGATCGCGAACCGCATCCAGGTGATGAACGGCAGCCCGGCGGCGAGGAAGAGGCACGCCCCCACCGAGACCACCGGCAGCCACGGCACCAGGGGCACCTTGAACGGCCGCTTCGCCTCGGGGTGGGTGCGGCGCAGCACGATCACCCCCGCGGACACCAGCGCGAAGGCGAACAGCGTGCCGATGTTGGTGAGGTCCACCATCTCCTCGATGTTGGCGAAGCTGGCGAACACCGCCACCAGCACGCCGGACAAGATCGTGGTGACGTGCGGGGTGCGGTACTTCGGGTGCACCTTGGCGAACGCCTGCGGCAGCAAGCCGTCGCGCGCCATCGAGTAGAAGATGCGCGGCTGGCCGAGCTGGAAGACGAGGAGCACCGCGGTGTGGGCGGCGACCGAGCCGACCGCCACGATCCCCGCCGCCCAGCCGAGGCTGTAGCGGTTCAGCGCGACGGTGAGCGGCTCGGCGGTGTGCAGCTCGAACCACGGCACCATGCCGGTGACGATCGCCGCGACCGCGATGTAGATGACCGTGGAGATGATCAGCGATCCGATGATGCCGCGCGGCAGGTCGCGGCCGGGGTTCTTCGTCTCCTCGGCCGCGGTCGAGACCGCGTCGAAGCCGATGTAGGCGAAGAAGACGATCGCCGCCCCGGCCCAGACGCCGTGCCAGCCGTTGGGCAGGAACGGGTGCCAGTTCGCCGGCTGCACGTAGTTGACCCCGACCACGATGAAGAAGGCGAGGACGACGAGCTTGATGATCACCATGACCGCGTTCAAGCGCGCCGACTCCTTCACCCCGATGACCAGCACCCAGGTGATCAGCAACACGATCGCGGCCGCGGGGAGGTTCATCATGATCGGCACGCCGCCGATGTGCGGCGCCGCCGCCACGATCGACGGCGTCGCCAGGCCGGTGCGCAGGTCGGTCATCAGCCACGGCGGGATGGTGATCCCGACCCCGCGCAGCATCTCGCCGAAGTACCCCGACCACGAAATCGCCACCGCGACGTTGCCGACCGCGTACTCGATGATCAGGTCCCAGCCGATGATCCACGCGAGCAGCTCGCCGAGGGTGGCGTAGGCGTAGGTGTACGCGGAGCCGGCGATCGGCACCAGCGCCGCGAGCTCGGCGTAGCACAGCGCCGCCAGGCCGCACACCGCGGCGGTGAGCACGAACGAGAGGATCAGGCCCGGCCCGGCGCCGGGCCGCGACGGATCGCCTGCGGCGGCGGTGCCGACCGTGGCGAAGATGCCGGCGCCGATGATCGCGCCGATGCCGAGACCGATGAGGTCCCACATGCCGAGCGCGCGCTTCAAACGGCTGGCCGCCGACTCCTCGAGCAGCATCGCGAGCGGTTTGGTGCGGAAGAGGTTGCGCAGCATGCCGTCCATTGGCAGAGGCTACCGGCGAACCGTTTCAGGCGCAACTGGCCCGCCGTGGCGGTGCGACTCCAACGTCCGGGCTCGTGCACGCAGGCGCTCCCAACGGCCGAGCGTCGTCGCCAGCACCTCCTCCAGCCGGGCGGTCCCAGCGACCGCGTCCGGAGACGGGTCCGCGTCGGCGCCGTCCACGGCGCCCATGAGTCCCCGCAGCGCCAGCTCGAGGAAGCGGAAGCTCTC
>DAIDOU010000146.1 GCA_027458945.1 Acidobacteriota bacterium | reverse complement strand
GGGCGAGGCGGTCGAGGTCGCGCACCCAGCCGTCGCCGATGCGCGCCGTGATCGCCGCGGCCAGGCGCGGGTTGCAGGCGAGCAGCCAGCGCCGCGGCGTGATCCCGTTGGTGATCGAGACGAAGCGGTCGGGGAAGAGGCGGTCGAAGTCGGGGAACACCCGGCTCTTGAGCAGCTCGGTGTGCAGCCGCGCGACGCCGTTGACCCGGTGGCAGCCGACGATCGCGAGGTGCGCCATGCGCAGCCGCCGCTCGCCGTCCTCGTGCACGAGCGAGAGCCGGCGCCGCAGCCCGTGGTCGCCCGGGTGCCGCGCGTCGATCTCATCGAGGAAGCGCGTGTTGATGTCGAAGACGATCTGGGCGTGGCGCGGGATCAGGCGCTCCACCAGCCGCACCGGCCACGTCTCCAGCGCCTCGGCGAGCACCGTGTGCTGGGTGTAGGCGCAGGCGGCGCGGGTGATCGCCCACGCCTGTTCCCACGGCAATCCGATCTCGTCGAGGAAGACGCGCATCAGCTCGGCGACGGTGAGCGCCGGATGGGTGTCGTTGAGCTGGAACGCGACCTTGTCGGCGAAGATCTCCCAACGGTCGCCGCAGCGGGCGCGGAACCGGCGCACGACGTCGGCGACCGAGCACGCGACCAGGAAGTACTCCTGCGTCAGGCGCAGCTCGCGCCCCGCCTCGGCCTCGTCCGAGGGGTAGAGCACCTTGGTCACCGCCTCGGCGTTCTCGCGCCCGGCGACCGCGGCGAGGAAGTTGCCGCGCGAGAAGGTGTCGAAGTCGAACGAGTAGGGGGCCTCGGCCCGCCACAGGCGGAGGATCGACACGCTCGCGGTGCGGTACCCCGCCACCAGCACGTCGTACGGCACGCCGTAGACCGTGTGCTGAGCGGTCCAGACCGGGCGCCGCCGGCCGCCGTCGCCTTCGGTCGTCACGGTGCCTCCGAGACCCACCTTGACGGTCATGTCGGGGCGACCGATCTCCCAGGCGTAGCCGTTCTTCAGCCAGGTGTCGGGGCGCTCGCGCTGCCAGCCGCCGGCGAACTCCTGGCGGAAGATGCCGAAGTCGTAGCGCAGCCCGTAGCCGTACGCCGGGTAGTCGAGCGTGGCCAACGACTCGAGGAAGCACGCCGCGAGCCGCCCGAGGCCGCCGTTGCCGAGGCCGGGGTCGGGCTCCTCCGCGATCAGCCCGTCGAGGTCGAGGCCGAGACCGGCCATCGCCGCGCGCGCGGTCGGCTCCAGGCCGGTCGCCAGCAGGTTGCTCTCGACCAGGCGCCCGAGCATGAACTCGAGCGAGAGGTAGTGCACCGTCTTCGGCACCTGCGTGTCCTGCAGTCGGCGGGTCGCGACGGTGCGGTCGATGAGCGCCTCGCGGATCGTCAGTTCCAGGGCGGCGAGCAGGTCGGCGGGCGCCGCCTGGCTCACCTCGAGCCCGCGGACGTAGCGCAGGTAGTGCAGGAAGCGCTCCGAAAACGCCTGCGCCGAGAGCCCGGCGCTGGGCGGGGTCATCGCCAACGACACCTCCTCGGGGGTCGCGCGGCCCGCCGGCCGCGACCGCGGGATTCTACCGCGGCAGCACCCCGGCCGCACCCGGCCCACGCGGGTCCGCGGCGGCCTCGAAGCGGCCGTCCGGGTGACGCCGTACCGCGTTCACCTCGCCGAGACGCGGGACGACGCGCAGCGCGTAGCCGCGGTGCTCGAGCTCGGCGCCGACGCCGCCGGCAAGCGCCCCCGCCTCCGCCACGATCTCGTCGGGGAGCCACTGGTGGTGGAGGCGCGGCGCGTCGACCGCCGCCTGCAGCGGCGAGCCGTCGACGATCACCGCGAGCAGCACCTGCTCGGTGACGGTCGGGATGTACGAGCCGCCGGGCGAGCCGACCGCGAGCACGTCGTCGCCGCGCCAGGCGATCGTCGGCGCCATCGAGGAGAGCATCCGCTTGCCGGGGCCGACCGCGTTCGCCGCGCCCTGGACCAGCCCGTACAGGTTCGGCTTGCCCGGCGCGGTGGCGAAGTCGTCCATCTCGTTGTTAAGCAGGAACCCGACCGGCCCGACCAGCAGGCCGCAGCCGAACGCACCGTTGAGCGTCGTGGTGATCGCCACCGCGTTGCAGTCGCCGTCCACCACCGACAGGTGCGTGGTCTCGCGGGGCTCCGCGGCCGGCGTTCCCGGCCACGGCCGCACCGCGGTCGAGGGGGTCGCCCGCACCGGGTCGATCTCGGCGGCGCGGCGCGCGAGCCACGCCGGGTCGAGCAGCTGCACCGGCCCCGCCAGCGTGGTCGCGGGGTCGCCGAGGAGGAAGCGGTCCGCGTACGCCCGCCGCCAGCTCTCGACCTCGAGGTGGATGCGCTGCACCGAGCCGGCCGGCAGCGAGGCCCAGTTCAGGCGCTCGAGCATCCCGATGCTCTCGCCCATGATGATCCCGCCGGAGGACGGCAGCGGCATCGCGGCGACGCTCCACCCGAACGCCGCGAAGCGCAGCGGGTCGCGCCACACCGGTTCGTAGGCGGCGAGGTCGGCCGCCGTGAGGATGCCGCCGTTCTCGCGCGACGCCGCCGCGATCGCCGCCGCCGCGGCGCCGGTCGTGATCGCGGCCGGCCCGCGTTCGGCGTACGCCGAAAGCGTCGCGGCGAGCGCCGGGAGCTTGATCACGCTCCCCGCCGCGGGCGGCTCGCCGCCGGGGAGCCACACCGCCGCCGCGGCCGGGAAACGCGCGAGCAACGCGCGCGACGCCGCGATCTCGCCGTGCAGCCGCGGCGTGACGGCGAAGCCGTCCCTCGCCAGCCGCACGGCCGGCGCCACGACCTCGGCCCACGGCAACACGCCGAAGCGGCGCTGCAGCTCGTACAGGCCGGCCGGCGAGCCCGGCACGCCGGCCGCGAGCGGGCCGACGAGCGAGCGCCCGGGGATCGGCTGCCCCTCCTTGTCGAGGTACATCGTCGCCGTGGCCGCCGCCGGCGCGGTCTCGCGGAAGTCGAGCGCCGCGGCCTGGCCGCCGATACGCACGACCGCGAAGCCGCCGCCGCCCAGGTTCCCCGCCTCGGGGTGGACGACCGCGAGCGCGAGAGCGGTGGCCACGGCCGCGTCGGCCGCGTTCCCGCCGGCGCGCAGGATCTCAAGCCCGGCTGCGGTGGCGTCCGGCGCGGCCGACGCCACCCCCCCGACCGGAGGCGGCGCCGCCGGCGCCGGTGCGGCGAGGGCAAGCGCGGCGACGAGCAGGACGGTCAGGCGAGCGAATCGGGCGTTCGCGCGGGTGGGTACGGCGAGGTGGGGTCGCATGGGGCCGAGTCTAGCCGGTTTCCCGGCGACCGCCTACGCCGCCGGCCACCCCGGCGGCAGCGTCGCCGGCAGCGAGCGGCCGACCGCGACCAACTCCTTCGCCGCCGCCACGTGCGGCAGCAGCGACATCACGCTGCCCTTGGAGAGCTCGAGCCGGCCGCTCATCACGGCCGGCACCGGGTCGAGCCCGCCGCGCAGAATCTCGACCCAGGTCGCCGCGTCGGCCGTGAGGATGAAGCGCGCCGTCTCGAGGTCGCCCGGCCCCGCGGCGCGCGCCGCGCGACACGTCCCGTGCCAGAGGTCGAGGAACACGGCCCGCCCCTCGATCCCGCGCGCCGGCTCGCCGCGCACCGCCACGGCCAACGCCCCTTCCCAGCCGGCGGCCGCGGCCCGGTAGCTCTCGCTGCCGTTGAGTGCCTCGCTCCACGCCTGCGCCCACGCCTCGCTCAGGATCTCGCTGGCCATGCGTCCCCCTTGTCGGCTCCTCATCGTAACGCAGCCGGGGCCTCACACCGCCGAGCCCCGGTTGGCGGCGCAGCTGCCGTCCCGGCGCCTCGGCCCCGACGGGGCGGCCGCTGGGCTACACTCCGGTACGGGAGGCGCAGCGATGTCGACACGAATTGCCAGCGTGCACGCTCGAGAGATCCTCGATTCCCGGGGCAACCCGACCGTCGAAGTGGACGTCGTCCTCGCGGGCGGTGGGCGGGGGCGCGCCGCGGTGCCGTCCGGCGCCTCCACCGGCGTGCACGAGGCGCTCGAGTTGCGCGACGGCGACGCTGGCCGCTTCGCCGGCAAGGGCGTGCGCCAGGCGGTGGCCAACGTCAACGGGCGCATCGCCCCGGCGATCGCCGGCGCCGACGCGCTCGATCAGGCCGGCGTCGACCGCACGATGATCACGCTCGACGGCACGCCGAACAAGAGCAACCTCGGCGCCAACGCGATCCTCGGTGTCAGCCTCGCGGTGGCGCGCGCAGCGGCCGACGCCGCCCGACTGCCGCTGTACCGCTACCTCGGCGGGGTCGACGCGACGCTCCTCCCGGTGCCGATGTTCAACATCCTCAACGGCGGCGTGCACGCGAACTGGCAGGGGACCGACCTGCAGGAGTTCATGATCGCCCCGGTGGGAGCGGCGAGCGTCGCCGAGGCGGTGCGCTGGGGGGCCGAGACCTACCACGCCCTCAAGGGTGTGCTCAAGGCCGGCGGGTACCCGACCGCGGTCGGCGACGAGGGCGGCTTCGCCCCGGCGTTGAAGACCAACCGCGAGGCGATCGAGGTGATGGTGCAGGCGATCGAGAAGGCCGGCTACCGTCCCGGGGAACAGATCGCCATCGCGGTGGACGCGGCATCGAGCGGCATTTTCGAGGACGGGCTGTACAACCTCCGCACCGAGGGACGCAAGGTCTCCGCGGCCGACATGGCCGGGATGTACGTCGACTGGGTGCGCGCGTACCCGATCGTGGTGCTCGAGGACGGCCTCGCCGAGGACGATTGGGACGGTTGGAAGCTGCTCAACCGCGAGCTCGGCGGCGTGATCGAGCTGGTCGGCGACGACCTCTTCGTGACCAACGTCGACCGCATCGCCCGCGGCATCGCCGAGAACGCCGCCAACGCGGTGCTGATCAAGCTCAACCAGATCGGCACGCTGACCGAGACGATCGCCGCGGTCGAGCTGGCGCGTAAGGCGGGGTGGGGCGCGATGGTCTCGCACCGCAGCGGCGAGACCGTGGACTCGTTCATCGCCGACCTCACCGTTGCGCTCGGCACCGGCCACCTCAAGACCGGCGCGCCGTGCCGCGGCGAGCGCGTCGAGAAGTACAACCAGCTGATGCGGATCGAGGAGGAGCTGGGCGGCGCCGCCCGCTACGCCGGCCGGAGCGCGTTCGTGCGCTGAAGCGGCCGCGCTCCTGGGCCGAGCCGCAGGAGGGGTGCCATGGCGGTGGTGATCGCGGTGCCGGGGCGGCCGGAGATCGAGCTGACCGAGCTCGTGCTCGACTACACCGGCACGCTCTCGCGCGATGGCGTCCTGCTAGCGGGGGTCGCCGAACGAATCACCGCGCTCGCCGCGCGGCTGCGCGTCACCGTGATGACCGCGGACACCCGCGGCACCGCGCGACGGGAGCTGGCCAGCCTGCCGCTCACGGTCGAGTTGGTGCGCGACGGGGAGGCGAAGGCCGGGCTGGTGCGGATGCTAGGTCCCGACCGCACGGCCGCGATCGGGAACGGGCGCAACGACGTGGCGATGGTGCGCCTGGCAACGCTCGGCATCGCGGTGCTCGGCGCCGAGGGCACCGCGGGCGAGCTGATCCGGGTCGCGGACGTGGTGACCGCCGATGTCAACGACGCGCTCGACCTGCTCGCGGACCCGGTGCGCCTGGTCGCGACGCTGCGCGACTGAGCCATGGCCGGCTCAGGCAGTTAGAAAGGCAATAACGCAAGCCTGACCCCGCCGTTGACAGAGTCCCTGTCTCGGTGTATTCTCATTATTGGAGATGGCGTTCTCCGAAATCGCCTGTCCGGGCTGATGACGCCTGCCAGTGGAGGAGACGTGCGATCCCGGATGGGTTTCATCCGACATATTCGTGCTGTGATTGCAGCCGAGCCCTGGCGCGGGCGGGACCGGTGTCGGCCCTGGGCGGTCCCGTCTTGGGCGGGAGCGCTCCTGTGAGCAAGCTCCTCCTGATCGCTCTCGGCGCCGCGCTCGGCGCCAACCTGCGCTACGCGGTGTCGGTCGGCGCGGCCCAGCGCTGGGGCGCCGCGTTCCCGTACGGCACGCTGATCATCAACGTCTCGGGGAGCGTGCTCATCGGGGCGGTGCTGGCGCTCGCGGCGCGAACCGGCCTCGGCGCACCGTGGCGGCTGCTGCTCGTCACCGGCTTCCTCGGCGGCTACACGACGTTCTCCAGCTTCGCCTGGGAGACGTACCAGCTCGCCGTCGAGGGCGGGCTCGGCCCGGCGCTGCTCAACATCGGGGGCAGCGTCGGGCTCGGCCTCGGCGGCGTGGTGGCCGGCGTCGCGCTCGTGAGGCTGCTGCCGTGAGGGACACGGGATCGGAGCAGGCGATGGAACTCGGCGGCTCGGCGCAACAGGTCTGGGTGTTCATCGGCGAGAGCGACCGCTGGCACGGCCAGCCCCTCTACCTCGCGATCCTCGAGGTGCTGCGCCGCGGCGGATGT
>DAIDOU010000145.1 GCA_027458945.1 Acidobacteriota bacterium | reverse complement strand
GAAACGGGGGGCACTCATGCGCTTTTGGGCGTTGGCGGTCACGACCCTGGCGGCGACGGCGTCGCTCGGGGCGCAACACGTTCCGGAACAGGCTCTCAAGGCGTTCGCGCGCGGGTACTCGAGCTACGAGCCCGCGAGCGTGTTCACCGTGACCCAGTCGATCCCGGGCATGACGGACGTGGGGGCGTACCTCGGGGTGCGCATCGAGCGCACCAGCATCACCCCCGGCGAGAAGGACGAGGTCGGCTTGCTCGTCGACCCCAAGACGAGGATGGTCGCGGCGGGCCTGCTCTTCCCCCTCCCGGAGGTCTCCCCGCCGGTGACCTCGGCGACGCTCTCGCTGTTCGTCGAGCAACAGCTGACCACCGCGCTGACGACCTGGCTCAATACGAGGGTCAGGGTCCCGCTATCGATGTCGCCGACGCGGCCCGGGGCGGTCGTGGCGTTCTCCGCCGAGGTCCAGACCGGGTACGGCATGGTCGACATGCCGTTCTCCGTCACCGCCGACGGCAAGTACCTCGTGATCGGCGAGACCTGGCCACTCGACCGCGACCCGCGCGCCGTGCGCCGCGAGATCCTGGCGACGAGCACGATTCAGTGGGACCCCGGGCACGAGAGTGCGCCGGTCAAGGTCGTGGAGTTCTCCGACTTCCAGTGCCCGGCGTGCAAGCGTGGCTGGGCCGAGATCAAGCCGGTGCTGGCGAGCTTCGGCGACAAGCTCCGCCACGGACTGGTCAACTTCCCCCTGTTCGCCGCTCACCCGTGGGCGTTCCGCGCGGCCGTGGCCGGCGAGTGCATCGGCAGCCTATGGCCCGATCGCCTGATCCAGCTGAAGGAGGAGTTCTACCGGCTCCAGGATACGCTCACCGTCGAGTCGGTGGATCCGGCCGTTTTCGCGTTTCTGTCCGAGCGCAACCTGAGTGCGGAGAAGTTCCGCGCCTGCTACCTCAAGGATCCGGCGATCAACACGGTGCTGCACCAGATCGATCTCGGGTACCGTCTCGGTGTGTTCGGGACGCCGACGTACTTCGCCAACGGCGAGGCGCTCCCCTGGGGTCACCCGGACTGGGCCAGCAAGCGCCTCGCCGCGATCATCGCTGCCGGCGGGCGGCCGGAGAACGCTGCCGAGATCGTGGTGCCGCCCCCGACGCCGGTCCCGACGCCGGCCGCCACGGGCGCCGCGCCGAAGCCGAAGTGAGCGCGCGCGGCGCCGTCTCGGGACGCTGAGCTCGGTCCGTCAGCGCTCGCCCTCGACGCGGCGGCGGACCGCCGCGGCAAGCGCGACGAACGCCTGCGCCGCCGCCGAATCGGGGTGCGAGGCTACGATCGGGGTGCCGGCGTCGCCGCCCACCACGATCGCGGGGTCGATCGGGACGTCGCCGAGGAACGGCACGCCGAGCTGCTCCGCGGTGCGCCGTCCGCCGCCATGCTTGAAGATCTCGCTGCGCTCCCCGCAGTGCGGGCAGACGAACGCGGACATGTTCTCGATCACGCCGAGCACCGGCACGTTCACCTTCTGGAACATCGCCAGCCCCTTGCGGGCGTCGACCAGCGCCACGTCCTGCGGCGTCGTGACGATCACCGCGCCGTCGAGCGGCAGCTCCTGCGTGATCGTGAGCTGGGCGTCACCGGTCCCCGGCGGGAGGTCCACCACGAGGTAGTCGAGCGCTCCCCACTCGACGTCCTCGATGAACTGCTGCAGCGCCTTCATGACCATCGGGCCGCGCCAGATCACCGGCTGGTCCGGGTCCATCAGGAATCCGAGCGACATCACCTGGACGCCGTTGCCGTCCACGGGAAGGATCTTGTCGGCCGAGTTCACGCGCGGCTTGTCGGTGCAGCCCATCATCAGCTGCTGCGACGGGCCGTAAATGTCGGCGTCAAGCAGCCCGACCGTCGCCCCACCGCGGAGCAGCGCCACCGCCAGGTTGGCTGCGACGGTGGACTTGCCCACGCCACCCTTTCCGGAAGCTACTGCGACCTTGTAACGCACGCCCGGCAGCGAGCGGCGAGTCGGCGCCGGCGGGTGCGCCGCTTGCGGCGCCTGCACCTTGCACTCGACGCTGACGGCGCCCACGCCGGGCAGCGCCGCGAGCGCCGCGCGCGCGTCCCGCTCCACCGCTTCCCCGGCCTGCGGGTTGGCGGTCGTCATCGCGATCTCGACCGCGACGTCGGCGCCGGTCACCTGCACGCGGCGGACGAAACCGAACGACACGATGTCGCGCGCCAGACCGGGAAACTTCACCTTGCCCAGGGCGTCGAGGACGTCCTTCTCCGAAAGCGCCATCACCCCTCCTCACGACCAGCCGAAGTGCCGTTGCACCGCGGGCGCCGCCATCCCCGGATTCCACGGCGGGTCCCACACGATCTCGACGTTCACGTCCTGCGCCCCCGTCACGCGGCGGATCGCCGCCGCCGCGTCGTCCGAGATGCGCCGCACCAGCGGGCAGCCATGCGTCGTGAGCGTGAGCTGTACGCGCACCGCGCCGGAGGGGGCCACTTCGACCCCATAGACAAGGCCGAGATCCACGACCGAGAACGGCACCTCGGGGTCCATGACCGTGCCGAGCGCTTCCCAAACCTGTGCCTCAGTGATCATTTCGCACCCCTCCCGCATCACCACCAACCGCAACCGCGGCGCCGGCATGGCCGCGCAGACGCTCCAGCTCGAGCCGCACCTGCTCCATCAGCTCGCCCTTCTCGGTCACGCCGCGGCCGGCGGTGGGGATCGGCTCGCCGAACCGCACCGTGACCGTGCCGGGGCGGATCAGGTAGTTGTGCTTGCCCAGGCAGCGCCCGGCGCCTTCGATCCCGACCGGCACGATCGGGATCCCCGCTTTGATCGCGATCAGGAACCCACCGCGCTGCAACGGGAGCAGGCGGCCGTCGGTGGAGCGCGTCTCCTCGGGGAAGAGGAGCACGGAGCGACCGCGGCGGATCCGCGCGGCGGCCTCCTCGAACGAGCGCACGGCCTCACGCCGGTTCTCGCGGTCCACCGGAATGAACCCCATCGCCGAGATCGCCCAGCCCAGGAACGGAGTCTTGAACAGCGACTTCTTGGCGAGGAACCGCACTTGCACCGGGATCGTCGCCAGCAACGCCGGGATGTCGAGCCACGACTCGTGGTTCGCCATGAACACGACCGGCTCACCGCGCGGCACCCGCTCCCGCCCTTCGCTGCGCAGGCCGACGAAGCCCCCGAGCAGGATGCCGCGCGCCCACCAGCGCGCACCGCGCAACGTCCAGTCGCCGCGCGGCGGCACGAACCCTACGACGGCGCCGTACGAGCCCATCACGATGGTGTCAACGACCCCCACCACCACGAACGAGAGCATCGCGAGCGCGCGCAGCACAAGCACTCGCGGATTGTACCCTCTGAGACTGGTGTCCGGGGTCCGGGCACAGGGCACCGGCAAGACGTGGTCCGTGGTCCGTGGTCCGAGCCAGCGGCGCCGGGGGATCAGAGGGCGTCGGACGCCGGCACCGGCCGCCCCGGCCCCTTGAGCTTGTCGACCGGCACGCCGGTGTACTCCGACACCATCGCGTACACTTCGTCGCCCTCGAGCACCTCGCGCTCGAGCAGCGCGGCCGCGATCTTGTCGAGCACCGGGCGGTTCTCGCTCAAGGTCTGCTGCGCGCGCCCCCAGGCGTTGTCCACCAGGCGCTTGATCTCACCGTCGATCTCCACGGCGGTCGCCTCGGAGTAGTCCTGGTGGCGGGCGAACTCCTTGCCGAGGAAGATCGCCTCCTCGCGCTTGCCGAAGGTGAGCGGCCCC
>DAIDOU010000144.1 GCA_027458945.1 Acidobacteriota bacterium | reverse complement strand
GTTCGCCACCAACCAGTACCTCGCCAACGCGGGCAACTCCAACCTGGTGCTCAACGCGGTCAACTGGCTCGCCAACCAGGAGCAGGCGCTCGGCATCGCCCCGCGCTCGCCCGAGCAGGTGCAGCTCTTCCTCTCGGAGACGCAGATGAGCCACGTGCTGCTGATCTCGCTGATCCTGCTCCCGGCCTGCGCGATCGCGCTCGGCGTCGCGGTGTGGTGGCGCCGGCGGCGCTAGGGGGCGGCGATGAAGACCGGACGGTTGATCGCGCTGGCGCTGGTGGTCCTCGGCCTGGGGGCGTACATCGGACTGGTCGAGCGCCACCAGCCGACCACCGACCAGCTCGAGGCGAGGGCGGGCAAGTTGTTCCCGACGTTCGATCAGGCCAAGGCGAAGAAGGTCGTCGTGACCAACTCCCACGGCCGCTTCGAGCTGATCAAGGAGGGCGGCGTGTGGTCGCTCAAGGCCCCGCTCGCCGATCAGGCCAACCAGGGCGCGGTGACGAGCCTCCTGTACTCGCTCACCGGCCTCAAGGCGGACCGCACCTTCGCGGCCGGCGACGTCAAGCTCGCGGAGTACGGACTCGACAAGCCGCCGCTCGCGGTCACGGTCGAGGACGAGGCCGGCAAGAGCTACAGCCTCGAGCTCGGCACCAAGCTGCCGCTCGGCGAGGAGCGCGCCGCCGAGACCGGCAACGGCAAGGTGTACCTCGTGAGTGCCTACGTCGCCTCCGATCTCGACAAGGACCTCTCGGGCTGGCGCTCGGATGAGCTGGCGCAGCTCTACTCGCCGGACGTCGCCTCGATAACGATCGTGGCGCCCGACGGGCGGCTCGCGCTGGCGCACGCCGGCTCGCTGTGGACGATCACGGCGCCGGTGTCCGACCTCGCGGACCGCGACCGCGCCGAGGCGCTGATCGGCGACGTCTCCGGAGCGCGGATCAAGGAGTTCGTGGACAACGCGCCCGACCTCAAGGCGCTCGGCCTGGCGCCGAGTCGCTACTCGCTGACGATCGTCAAGCGCGACGCCAAGGCGGCGCCGATCACGCTCGAGTTCGGCAACGAGCGCGACGCGAAGGACGGGAAGCAGGTCGCGTGCGAGCGCGGCGACCGCGTCTTTTGGGTCGAGGCGAAGACCGTTTCCCACCTCGGCGGGCCGTGGCAGGGGTGGCGGTCGAAGAAGCTGCTCGGGTTCGACAGCTGGGGCGTCGAGTCGCTCACCATCGAGTCCGGGGGCGCCAAGGCGGCGATGCAGCGCGTGAAAGGGCTGTGGAAGGCCGGCGCGGCTGACGCCGACGGCGACGCGGTCAGCCGCCGCTTGACGGCGCTCGGCGATCTCGAGGTCGAGGCGTTCGACCTGCCGCAGCCGGCCGGCGCGCCGCTCGGCCGCGTCAAGCTCTCGGGCGCCGGTTTCTCCGACGACGCGGCGTTCTACGCCGGCCCCACGGCCGCCGAGGACGTCGCGATCGTGGCCGGCCGGACCGGTGGCCTCGGCGTGAGCGCCGCGAAGGTGGCCGCCGTGCTCGCGGATCCCGCCGCGCTCACGAAGCCGCAGCCGACCCCCGCACCGACGCCGTCACCGGCGCCGAAGCCGCCGGGGAAGAAGTAGGGGCCGGGAGCTCGCCGGTTCTCCGTCTTTCGAGCCCCGAGCCCCGAGCCCCAGTCTTCTCGGACCACGGACCACGGTCCACGGACCACGGTCTCTCGCGACTCTCACTCCTCCGTGGCGGCGATGCCCAGCCGGCGGATCATCTCGTTGAGCGTGGACGGGCGCACGCGCAGCATCTGCGCCGCGCGCCGCTGCACGCCGCCGCAGCGGGCGAGCGACGCCTCGATCAGGGCGCGGGTGTAGGCGTTGACCGCGTCCTTGAGGTCGACGCCGTCGGCGGGGAGGTGCGGGGCCGGGCCGGCCTGCGGGGTGAGTACCTCGCGCGGGAGCAGGTCGGCGTCGATGACGTCGCCGGGGCAAAGGACGACGGCGCGCTCGATGACGTTCTCGAGCTGGCGCACGTTCCCCGGCCAGTGGTAGCCCATCATCACGTCGAGCGCCCGCGGCGTGAGCGCGAGCGACGGCTTCTCGTTCTCCTCCGCGAAACGCCGCAGGAAGTGGTTGACGAGCGCCGGGATGTCGTCCGGACGGGCGCGCAGCGGCGGCAGCTCGATCGTGATCACGTTGAGGCGGTAGAAGAGGTCCTCGCGGAACGAGCCTTCGGCGACCATCTTGGGCAGGTCGGCGTTGGTGGCGGCGATGATGCGCACGTCGACCTTCACGGTCTGCTCGCCGCCGACCGGGATGAACTCGCGCTCCTGGATGACGCGCAGCAGCTTGGCCTGCGTCGGAGGCGTGATGGTCCCGATCTCGTCGAGGAAGATCGTGCCCGAATCGGCGACTTCGAACAGCCCGCGCCGGTTCGCCACCGCGCCGGTGAACGCGCCGCGGATATGGCCGAACAGGGTGGACTCGAGCAGCTCGGTTGGAACCGAGCCGGTGTTGACGACGACGAACGGGCCGCCGGTGCGTGGCGAGAGCTGGTGGACCGCGCGCGCGAGTAGCTCCTTGCCCGTCCCCGACTCGCCGGTGAGCAGGATGTTGGAGCGCGACGGCGCCGCCCGGCGCACGAGAGCGATCACCCGCTCCATCACCTGCGACCGCCACACCAACGTGCCGAGGCCTTCGAGGCGTTGGCGTAGGTCGCGGTTCTCCGTCCGCAGGCGGCGCTGCTCGAGCCCCTTGCGTACCGTGAGCACGACCTCCTGGTTCTTGAACGGCTTGGAGATGTAGTGGAACGCCCCTTCCCGCATCGCCGCGATCGCAGTCTCGACCGAGGAGTAGGCGGTGATGACCACCACGACGGCCTCCGGGTCGCGGTTCTTGATCTCCTTGAGCACCTCGAGGCCCGGCCGGTCGGGGAGCATGAGGTCGAGGAGGACGAGGTCCACCTCGCCGTCCTCGGCCTGCCGCAGCCCCTCGGCGGCGGTGCCCGCCTGCACGACCTGGAAACCCTCGCGGCGGAGCAGGGTGGACAGCACGTCCTGCAGCACCGGTTCGTCGTCTATGATCAGGATTCTCATGCGTTCTCCTGTTGGATCGGCACCTCGACGCGCATCGCGGTGCCGCCTGTCTCGGGTGCCAGGGCACGGATCGTGCCGCCGTGCGCGACCACGATGTCGCGCGTGATGGCGAGCCCGAGGCCGGTGCCGCCGCGCCCCTGGCGAGTGGTGACGAACGGCTCGAAAATCTTCTCGCGCAGCTCCTCGGGGACGCCGGGGCCGCTGTCGCGGACCTCGAGCCACACCGAGTCGCGGTCGCGGCCGAGAAGCACCTCCACCCTCCCGCCGCGGCCGGCCGCCTGGATCGCGTTGCGCACCAGGTTGTGGACGACGAGCTCGAACTGGACGCGGTTGACGTTGGCGACGGCGTCCTCGGCCGGCCGCAGCTCGAGCGTGACGTTCCCGCGTTCGGCGTCGACCTTCATCTGGTTGACCTCGTCGCGGGCCAGGACCGAGAGGTCCACGAGCTGGCGCTCGAACCCTGACGGTCGGGCGAGCTCCAGCAGGTTGGTGACGATGCGCGACACGCGAAACGCCTGCTCCTCGAGCTTGGCCGCCAGCGGCGCGCGCGGGTCCGTTGCCGGCGTGAGCTCGTGCAACAGCTGGGCGTAGCTCGCGATCCCGGTGACCGGCGTGTTGACCTCGTGGGCGAGGCCGGCCGCGAGCCGTCCGAGCGAGGCGAGCCGCTCCTGCTCGAAGAGGCGCTGTTCGAGGTTGAGCTGCTCGGTAATGTCGTCGAGCGCGACGACGCGGCCGTCGAACCGTCCCGGTTCGACCTCGAGCTTCGAGGTGGAGAGCAGCCCGGTGTGCCAGCCGCTCCCGGTCGCGAACCGCACCTGGACGCCGGCGAGGTCGGTCGGCAGCGTCGAGGCCCACTCGGGACGCAGCTCGACGAGCGCGTGCAGGCGCTCGCCGACGAGCGCGCCCGGCTCGCGCCGCAGCAGCGTTCCTGCCCGCTCGTTGGCGCGCAGCACCCGCCCCGAGTCGTCGCAGATCAGCAGCGCCGCCGCGGAGAACTGGAAGATGCGCTCGAGGTAGCCCTCGAGCAGCCGGTGCTCCTCCACCTGCCGGCGCAGGTTCGCCATCAGCAACGTGTTCTCGAGTGCGAGGGCGGCCTGCGCCGTGAGTGCTCCGACCAGGCGGCGCTCGCCGTGGCCGAGCGGCATCCCGCCGTGGCGCCGGCCGCAGTAGACGAGGCCGATCACCCGTCCGTCGCGCTCGACCGGGAAGCGGTGCCACAGGCCGCGCACCGCCAGCGCGGCCTCGGCCGGCGCCGGGAACGGCTCGGCCAGGTCCTCGACCGCGAGCACCGGCCAGTCCTGGCTCGCGTCCGAGGGGTACAGGCGGCCGCCGAGCGCCAGGTAGGTCACGACCTGGTCGACCGCGAGGGCGTCGCGCAGCAGCTGCGCCAGCCGCTGCAGCAGCGTCTCGGGGTCGCGGTGGGCGACCGCCTCCTCGGCGAACGTCGTGAGCGCGCGCCGCGCCGCCAGACGCTCGCGGTACTGCAGGTGCTCCATCCCCTCGAGCAGGAAGCGCCGGGCCGGCACGGTGAGGGTGGCGAGCAACACGCCGCCCGCGACCGCGACGAGGTTGCGCCAGTTCCCCAGGCGGAAGCCGAACTGGGTCACGGCGTAGTTGAGGAAGGCAAAGCTCACGCCGCCGAGAAGCACGGCGACGCCGGTCGCCATCACCTGCCGGGCGATGTCCTCGAGGTCCCAGAGGCGGAACTCGAGCAGCGAGGAGGCCACCCCGAGGGGGACGAGGGCGAGCGGCAGCAACGAGATCCAGGTCAGCACCTCGAGTTCGGCGCCGGCCCACTGCGGGATGAGCGAGAGCAGCAGGTACGGCGTGAACCCGGCGGCGGCGCCGAGCGCCACCCACTCGACCTGCCGCCGGCGCGTTGGGTCGCCGCGGTTGGTGATGTAGGTGCGCACCGACAGCGCTGCGGCCGCCAGCACGCCGAGCACCGCGAGCGCCGCGGTCGCGTGATCGAGCGCGTCGGCGACGAGCACGTCCCCGACCACCGGCGGAATCAGGCCGGTCGCCAGGCCGGT
>DAIDOU010000143.1 GCA_027458945.1 Acidobacteriota bacterium | reverse complement strand
ATGAGACCGGCTGGCACAACACCCGCCACTCGCAGTTCCTCCGCCGGCCGATGGGTGAGTGGACGCTCGTCGACGGCAAGGGCGTCATTGCCAACCAGGCACACGGCACCAAGGACGACTTCATGATGGGGGTCGACCTGTCCACCGTGGGTTCGTTCGCGGCGTACGGTGCCAACGCGCCGAAGCTGTCGTACGACGCCGGCACCGACACCTACTGGATGCAGATCGGCGCCCTCAAGTGCCAGCTCGTCGCCACGCAAGCCGGCAGCGCGGGCCAGGACACCCAGCGCTTCCTGTTGCGGGTACCGGTGACCGACACCGACACCAAGCTTTCGAAGGCACTCTACTTCGCTCCGGTCACCTATTCCCGGACGCAGGGGTGGATGCCGGCGAGCGCCACTGGCGGCGGCTGGTACACCTCCAGTCTGGCACCGAAGTTTGACACCACGCTCACGTCGTCCGCGCTCGTCGCCGCGGGCGGCCCGACGAGCCACACCGCGAACTGCGTGGGTTGCCACGTCACCGGCATCCGGTCGCTGGGCAAGACGGCCACCGGTGAAGCGACGTACCAGGGCTACTACGCGACGCTGTACAGCCCCGACGACCCTGACTACTTCGACTACAACGGCGACGGCAACTTCGAGATCGTGAACATCGGCTGCGAGGCGTGCCACGGCCCGGGCGCCCAGCACGTGCTCGGCGGCGGCGACCCGACCAAGATCGTCAACCCGGCCAAGTTGACCGGCGCGCAGTCCTCGGAAATCTGCGGCCGTTGCCACATCGCCGTGCGGTCGGCGCCAAACAAGACGTACGGCTGGCCGTTCGACGATGCCAACGGCGTGAACTGGATCCCGCGTTATGACACGTGGGTGCCGCTGGCCACCGATTATGTCGCCAACTACAGCTACTGGGGCGACGGCAAGCTCCCGAGCGGCCATCTGAACGCCTACGATCAGTACCAGCTGTCCGCCCACGCAGCGACGCATTACGGCCAGAACGGGTCTTCGGAGCCTTGCAGCGCTTGCCATGACGCGATGGACAAGCAGCAGGACTACCAGATCAACACCTCGATCACCGACGAGAGCAGCGGCCTCGAGATCCCGACCTCGGTCGACAACGATTCACTGTGCCTGGCGTGCCACGCCACGCACGGACCGTTCGCCAACATCACCAAGGCACAGGTCGCCGACTACGCCAACAACGAGGACGCGATCGCCAAGGTGGTCTCGGCGCACAGCAACCACCCGTTCGCACCCGAGCGCATCATGGGGCTCTCGCGCTGCGTCGAGTGCCACATGTCGCCGTCGGCGGGCCACACCTGGTGGGTCACCAAGCCCGAAGACACACTCACGTACATGACCTCCGGCCTCAAGGATACGAACGGCAACTACGTCGGCTACCCGAACGCCTGCGCCGACTCGTGCCACAACACCCGGGTCAACATCTTCGGCCTCGGCCTCGACCCGACGCCGACGAGCTGGACCAAGCCGTACGACAAGAGCCTCGCCAGCATCCTCGTGACGTACTACGGGCCTGGTGGAACCTGGTGGAACACCACGCCGACGCCGTAACCGT
>DAIDOU010000142.1 GCA_027458945.1 Acidobacteriota bacterium | reverse complement strand
AGTCCGTACGAGGTGAACGCCGTGGCGCCGAACGTGTTCTTCTTCTTCCACTCCTCGATGCCGGCGATGATCTGCGCGAGACCGCCGTACGCGATGCCCATCGCGAGGATCATGCTGCTGAGGCCGATGACGCCTGCGTTGGCCAGGTTGAGCAGGACCGTGGTCATGCCGAACCCGAGCAAGCCCAGGGGCGCCGGGTTGGCGGTGGTGTCCACGATCATGTTCTGCACGACAGCGCTTCTTTCGTCAGCCATGTACTTCCTCCCTTTCCGGGCCTGAACCTCGGGGTAGGGGCCCAGACCACCGGGTGGAACCTGCGATCAACGACCGTGCGCTGCCACGTCAACCTGCTGACGGAGCTACGAGCTCCGTCACCCACACGCTCCATCTCCTCCGATCGTGACGATCGACACCGTCGCGAAGCGGTCCGGACGGTGCGTACCGCTCACCTCCTTTCCCCTCCCTCGCGGGTCGCCCCGGCCACAGGGCGTCTCCCGGTCGGATGGACCACCGCCGGCCGTTCGTTCACGCCTTTTGCTCCACCGGCTTCAACCGTGTCATCAACGCCGAGACGAGCAGCAGCGCCACACCGGCGATGACGAACGCCGGCATCCAGGCGCTGACCCCCTTGCCCTGCCCCATATCCTTGAACACGCCGGCCATGAGCGGGCCGACGATCCCGCCCACCCCGTACGAGGTGAACACCCAGCCGTAGTTGCGGCCAACCGTGACCGCGCCGAACACGTCGGCGGTCAGCGCCGGGAAGAGCGCGAAGTTGCCGCCGAAGTTGAAGCCGATCAGCGCCGCGCCGAGGTACAACGGCCACTCGGACGACGAGAGCACGAAGTAGAACAGGAACATCATCACGCCCTGAATCGCCGACATGACGATCACCGAGGTCTTGCGCCCCAGCTTGTCGGAGATGCTGCCCCAGACCAGGCGGCCGAGGCCGTTGGCGATCGCGAAGAAGACGCCCATCGCGGTGCCGGCGATCACCAGCGCCTTCGCGGACTCCATGCCGGTGGCGGTGAGCGCGTCCTTGATGAACAGCGCGATGATCCCGATCACCATCAGGCCGGCCATGCCGCCGACCGCGAAGGTGAGCCAGATGATGTAGAACTGCGGCGTCTTGAGCATCTTCTCCGGCGGTATGCCGGTCGGTAGCCCGGCGCCCGTGGCGCCCTTGGCCGCGGCCGCGTACTCCTTGGGCTTGACCATCCAGATCGAGCCGATGACGACGGCGATCAGGAAGATGACGCCGTAGATCCGGTAGGTGCCGAGCACGCCATGGGTCTTGATCAGGTTCGCCCACGGCCCGGCGAGTTTGACCCAGAGCAGTGCCCCGAAGCCGAACCCGGCGACCGCGACGCCCGTGATCATCCCCTTCTGGTTGGGGAACCACTGGATGCCGACGGTGATCGGGCAGACGTACGCGAGCCCGATTCCGGCGCCGGCGATCACGCCGATGGTGATCAACTGCCCGCTGAACGTCTGGCCGACGAACGACGCGAGGATGTAGCCGAGCCCGACCAGGATGCCGCCGAGGAAGGCGACGAGCCGCGGGCCGACCTTGGCCTGCCAGCGACCGGCCAGCACCATCACGACCGCGAACACCGCCAGCTCAACCGAAAAGATCGTCTGGCTCTGCGTCGCCGTGAAGCCGAACACCCCCCCCTTCGCGAGCGGTGTCGTCAGCGCCTGGGTGAACGCCGACCACGCGTAGATCGCCCCCAGACAAAGTTGGATGAGAACCGCACCCAGCACGACCAGCCACTTGTTCATCGCCCCCCCTAGGATAAAAAGCCGACACCCCCCCCTTCGGGACGGGATGTCCCGAAAGTGGCATCGGCTGAATACCTCGAATCTCCCCCCCGGAAGATGTCCATGCGGTCGCTCGTGCAACGAGAAAAACTTGGATCGTTTGTACCCCGGCTCCTCGCCGGCTGTCAAGTCCCCTCGCCAGACCGCGAAAATGCGCGCGCGACCGGAGATCTCGTTGTGATTGAATGTGACTTTCGCGTGACCGGCGGAGGATCTACGAAAGGATCAGGGCGGCGATCGCCTCGAGACCCTCGCGGTCGGTCTCGTCGAACCGCGCCGGGGCCTCGGAGTCGACGTCGAGCACGCCGACGATCGCCCCGGAGGCGTCACGCAGCGGCACCACGATCTCGGAGCGCGAGCGCGCGTCGCAGGCGATGTGCCCGGCGAACGCGTGCACGTCGCCGACGATCACGGTCTCGCCGCGGTCGATCGCCGCCCAGCAGACGCCGGTGTGGGCCTGCAGCGCCAGGCAGGCGAGCGAACCCTGGTACGGCCCGACGGTCAGCGCCCCGTCGCGCAGCAGGTACCATCCCGTCCAGAAGAAGCCGTCGATCTTCGCGTGCAGCACCGCGGCCGCGGTCGCCATCCTCGCCGTCGGATCCGAGGTCGCGGCGAAGAGCCCCCGGAGCTGCTCGACGACGCGCCCGTAGCGCGCCCTTTTCTGTTCGACGTCCATCCGCTCCTCCGCCGGTATCCTAGCGCCGGTCGCGGCGTGCGACCAGCAGGAGCGCGGCGGCGGCCGCGCCCCCCAGCGCCGCCAGGCCGAGCGCACCGCTCGCGAGCCCCGTCCAGGGGAGGACCACGAGGCCGACGAGCAGCGCCGCGACCGCCGCTCCAGCTTCGTCGGCGGCGAAACCGCGCCCGGCACCGCGCCGCGGCGTCGACGGGCCGGCGAGCCGCGCCACCGATGGGAACGCCGCGCCGGTGAGGGCGCCGCCCGCGAGCAGCAACGCCACCACCGTCACACGGGGGAAGACGAGCGGGAGGCCGGCGGCGATCGCCAGCGACACCGCCGCTCCTCCGGCGAGCACGCCCGCCAACGCCGCCGGACCCGGGCGCGGCCGCCGCCGCGCTCCCCACGCCCCCGCCACCGTCCCCGCCATGAACGCCGCCGACAACGCCCCGACCTCGCCGTACACCGAGCCGAGGCTCTCCTGCCAGCACGCCAGCAGCAGCACCCACCACCCCATCGCGGCGAGACCGACGATCGCGCCCGCCTCGATCCCGAACGCGGCGCCGCCGGCCGCGCGCACGACCAGCAGCGCCGCTGCGGCGGCGAGCACGACGCCGAGGACCGCCGGCGCTTGCCGCTCGAGCGAGCTCGCCGCTGCCAACAGCGCCGGCGCCCCGCGCGCCTC
>DAIDOU010000141.1 GCA_027458945.1 Acidobacteriota bacterium | reverse complement strand
CGCGGTGGTGCGCTTCGGCCGCGCCCTGCGCAAGGCCGGTCTCGAGGAGCGCGACCACGTCGCCGTGATCGCCGAGAACCGCGTCCAGTGGGTCATCGCCTACCTCGCTGTGGCGGGCGCCAACATGGTCGTGGTGCCGATCGACAAGAGCCTCAAGGAGAACGAGATCGTCACCATCCTCCACGCCTCCGACGCCAAGGCGGTGGTGTTCTCCGAGGGGTTGCGCGACACCGTGCTCACGCTCGCGCCCTCGGTCAAGGGGGTGAGGGTGTTCGTCGACATGGACCTGGGCGAACGCCAGGGGCGAGTCCACTCGATGACCGGGATGATGGCCGGCGAGCGCTCCGGCGCGCCCGGCGACGCCTCCCCGTACCTCGACCCGGAGGCGGTCGCGGTGATCGTGTTCACCTCCGGCTCGATGGGGCGCGCCAAGGGCGTCATGCTCTCGCAGCGCAACATCGCGTCGAACCTGATGGGGATGCTGTCGATGATCGAGCTACTGGAGAGCGACCGCTTCCTCTCGGTGCTGCCGATCCACCACACCTACGAGTGCACCTGCGGCGTGTTGTGCCCGCTCACGGTCGGCGCCTCGGTGCACTTCGCCCGCTCGCTCAAGACCGTGGTGGAGGACCTGCAGCGCGTGCGCGCGACGATCCTGCTCGCGGTGCCGCTGCTCTACGACAAGATGTTCAAGCGTATCCAGGCGGGGATCGCGGAGAAGCGCCTCGCCGCCCTGCTGATCGGGCCGATGGCCAGGGTCGCGGGCGCGGCCGAGGCGGTCGGCGTCGAGGGGCTGCGCCGGAAGGTCTTCGCGGCGATTCACGAGAAGCTCGGGGGCGCGATCCGCATCCTGATCGTCGGCGGGGCGGCGCCCAACCCGGAGGTATCACGCGGGATGCGGTCGTTCGGGTTCACCTTGCTGCAGGGGTACGGGCTCACCGAGACCTCGCCGATCGTGGCGCTCAACCGGCTGCGCAAGTTCCGCGACGACGCCGCCGGGCTGCCGCTGCCGAACCTCGAGGTCCGCATCGCCGACCCCGACGGCGACGGCCGGGGGGAGATCGTCGTGCGCGGCCCGTCGGTGATGCTCGGGTACTACAAGAACGAGGAGGCGACGCGCCAGGTGCTCAACGACGGCTGGTTCTACACCGGCGACTGGGGGTATCTCGACGGCGACGGCTTCCTGCACGTGTCGGGCCGCAAGAAGAACGTGATCGTGGCTGCCAACGGGAAGAACGTCTTCCCGGAAGAGCTGGAAGACCTGGTCAACGCGGTCCCGCTGGTGCTCGAGTCGGTGGTCCACGGCGTCCAGGGTGCCAACGGCGACGAGGAGATCGGCGTGATCGTGGTCCCCAACGCCGAGGAGGTCTATGCGCACGCGAAGCGGAGCGGCGCTGAGATCACGCGCGCGTGGATCGAGGACCAGATCAACCGGGAGATCCGGGCTCTCAACCGCAAGCTGCCGTTGTACAAGCAGATCCGCCGCGTGCAGATCAAGGAGGGGGAGTTCGAGAAGACCACGACGCAGAAGATCAAGCGGTACCTGGTCCAGCAGGAGGACACCACCCACTAGCGAAGACGGGAAGAGGGAAGAGGGAAAAAGGAAGAGGGAAGAGGGAAGAGGGAAGACAGAGACCATGGCTCGCAGTGGCCTTGTCGTTCCTTTGCCCTTGAGAGTTAAGAGTTGCGCCGCTAGAGGGAAAAGGGGAAGAGGGAAAAGGGAAGAGGGAAGAGGGGAGAGGGAAGACAGAGGCGACGAGCCGTCGTGTCCTTGTCGTTCCTTTGCCCTTTACCCTTTCCCCTCGTACTGCTTTGCGGCGTCGCGATCGAAGTGCGGAAGCTCGTCCGGGATTGGGACCGAGATCTCGACGAACCCGGCGAAAACACCATCGCGATGCCACGGCAGCTGGTGAATGATCTTGGTTCGCCCCCCCTTGCGAATCGTGTAGTGGTTGGGTGCCTGCGTTTCGTAGAGGCGGCGGACCTGGGTCAACGCCGGCTCCGGGTGGCAGGCGAAGACGCTGGAGCCGAGCAGCGCCGCGCCGCCATCGGCAGCGAATCCGGCGCGCGAGCGGGCGTTCATTCCGATGATCGTGCCGGCGGCGTCGGTCACGGTGACCGAAACCCCGAGTTCCTCCACCCAGGAAAGCTCCTCAGGCATGGCGCTCCCTTCGGATCGACGCGGCCAGGCCGGCGCGGCCCGGAGCGCCCGGCAGCCTCACCTCCTGGTCACCAGCAGCTCGAGGGCGTCGCGCACGTCGCGATTGGCCTTTTCGTAGCTCAGGATCTTCTCCAGGCAACGCTTCTGCTTGTCGGTCTGGCCGCGCAGCCCCCAGTAGTTGGCGAGCAACAGCCACCCCTCGGTGTGTTGCGGCGCGAGCGCGAGCGCGCGCTTGATGTGCTCGAGCGCATCGGGCTGCCGGCGCGGGTTGTCGATCTCCAGCGTTGCGAGGGTGACGAGAGCGTCGGCGTCGGGCGCCTGGTCGACGAGCTGCTCGAGCATGAGGCGCGCCTTGCGCAGCTCTCCGGCGGCGATGAGCTGCCTGGCGAGCGGCACGCTGGCGTGAGCGAAGTCGGGGGTCTCCTCCGGCTTCGCTTCCGAGGCGACGTACTGATCCTGGTCTGGCGTCAAGGCCCGGGCCTCCTGGAAACACGTCGTTCGCCAGGACACTTTAAACCCGCAGCGGCACCGAGCGCAAACCGCGATCGGGTGCGGCCGGGAGGTGCTGGTCGCACCCGTCCGGTCCCCGGCGGCGGGCCGGCGCCCCGGCCTGCCGCCGCCGGCTAGAACAGCGGCTTGCCGTCGAGGTCCTCATGCGCCAGACGCGCGTCGTCGAAGCCGAGGAACTCGAGCACGGTCGGCGCCAGGTCGTAGAGCGTCGGGTTGGCCAGCTTGATCGGGCGGCTGGTGAAGAGGATCCCGGGCACCAGCGGCGGGTCGACGAGGTGGTTGCCGCTCCACTTCTTCAGGTTGTCCTCGACGAGAGGCCCCGCCGGCGAGGCGCCGAGGGCGGTCTGCCACGACGCGCCGTAGCCGTCGGCAAAGCCGATGTAGACGTCGGGCGCCAGGTGGGCCTCCGCCCCATGGAAGATATCCTGGTTGAGGTACACCGTGCGGGCGACCGGCAGGCCGGTCTTGGGGTCCACCCACTTCCTCAGCTGGGCGGCGATCTCGTTCTTGAGCGCCTCCTTCTCGGGTCCCTCCGGGACGATCCCCTGCGGCTCCCGCCCGACGGTGTTGATGTAGATGCCGCCGTAGCCGAGCGCGTAGGCGCGGGTCGCCGACCAGTCGACGCCCTCGAACAGCGGGCCACCCGCCGTGGCGGTCGGGTCCTTGAGCACGAGGTAGCCGTTCTCGCGCAGCCAGGAGTCGATGTGAGCGGCGCGGCGGAACGTGGTGAAGCCGTGGTCGGAGAGCACGATCAGGGTGTCGCCGGTGCGCATCGCCGCGAGTGCGACGCCGACGACCGCGTCCATCTTGCGGTAACAGTCGTCGATCATCCCCTTCAGGCGGGCCGGCGCGTTCGGGTCATACAGGGGATGGCCGGGGTCGATGAAGCGCCAGTACATGTGCTGGATGATGTCGGGGTACTCGAAGTAGCAGTAGAACACGCCGCGCTCGCAGCGGGCGAGCCCGTACTCCATCAGCCGCAGGCGCTCCTGGTAGAGGTCGGTCGCCTGCTCGATGAAGGCGTCCTCGGAGATGCGTCCCTCGTTGAGGGCCCACGTATCGAACGGCATCCCACGCGTCGCGAACAGCCCGAGGTCGTGCGCCAGCTCCTTGCTGTACCCCTCCGGGTAGGAGATCTGGAACCACGGCCGGCGCGGGTCGATCGAAATCGGGGCGGCGTAGAGCTTGACGAACGGCTGCAGCTCCACCAGGTTGAAGCGCAGGATCCCGTACATGCGGGTGAACGGCCCGACCTTGAACGAGACTCCCAGCCACGGGCTCCATTCGTCGACGCGCAGGGTGGACTCCTGCCCTTGCAGCACGACCGTGGCCGTGGTCCGGTCGGGGCTGATGCGCAGCTCGAACGGCGCCGACAGGCGCTCGACCTTGCCTGTGAGCCCCTGCTTCTGCGGCCCGAGCAGCTCGAGCTGCAGGGGGTTCGCGTCCGGTACGGCGTGGACCTCGCCGCCGGTGTCGTGCGTCACCGTCTCCGGGGCCGTGGTGTAGAACGAGAACGTGCCCTGGGTCCCGAGCAGGTCGGGCACGCCCATGCCGGACAGCATCTTGCCGTCGATCTCGTCGGGCGGGAACGTGACCGGGCAGTCGAGGATCGTCATCGGCACGCCCGCCTCGCGGCCGTACTGCCAGAACGCCTTGGTCTTGCGCACCGGCAGCGATTTGTTCCCCTCCAGACGGGTCAAGGAGAGGTCGGGGAGGTAACTGCCGGGGGCGCGGCGGATGAAGTCGTACACCCCGGTCTTGCCCGGGTTGCGCCCGGTCGCGAACGCGGTCCACGCCACCGGCGACTCCGCCGGCGTCGTCGTCCCGAGGTGCGAGTAGCCGCCGAGCTCAGCGAGGCGCTTGAAGTTCGGTAGCTCGCCCTTGGCCATCATCGGCTCGAGGATCTTCGGCGAGAGGCCGTCGAGGCCGATGATGATGAGGCGCTTGCCTGGTTCGTTTGCCATGGCACTCCCGTTCCCGTGGCCGCGACCGGCCACCAGCACGGCCGCGACCGCGGCCCCGACCGCGACCACGGCGCCGAGCGTCACCGGCACCCAGTGGCGCTTCACGAACGCCCCCAGGCGCCGGAAAAAGACGGCAACGACGGCGAGGGCGGAGAGGGCGAAGCCGACGATCGCCGCGAGCCCGGTGCTCACCGTGTAGAGCGAGCCGGGGTCGATGTATGCGAGGTGAAGCGTCATGCGGTCCCCCCTTGGCCGGCGCGCGCCCGGGCGCTCATCCGACGATGCCGAACCCGACGGCCGCGCCCCGGCGCTCGAGCACGAACCGCCCCAGCCCGGCCATGCGCTCGAACGACTCGACCACGACCGGGTGTTCGGCCGTGAGGCGGACGGTGCCGAGCTGCATCGCCGCCAACGGCTCGTGACCGGGGAGCGGATCGAGCGTCGCGGTGTCGAGGCGATCGGCGATCTCGGTCACCCGGACGGCCACGACCTGCGTCGCGCAGCGCAGCGCGAGGACTTCGCCGGGCGCCAGCGGCTGCTCCGCCAGCCAGAACACGCGCCCGGTCGGGGTTGAGGTGACCAGCGGAGGATCGTCGGGCGCGGCGAGGACATCGCCGCGCGCCGGCTGCGGGCCGTCGAGCACCAGGCCCACCGACTCCCCGGTCTGGGCCGGGGCGTGGTCCTCGGGGAAGCGGCGCAGCGTCCGCACCGTCACCTCGGCGCCGGCCGGCCACGCCGACAGCACGTCGCCCTCCGCCACCGAGCCCGAGAGGACGCGCCCGAAGATCGTGACCGGGCCGCCGTTGCGCATCACCCCCTGAACCGGGAAGCGGAGCGCATCGTCGGGCAGCACCGCCGGCTCCAGATCGCCGATCGCCTCGATTACGGACGGCCCTTCGTACCACGGCATCGCCGGCGAGCGCTGCACCACGTTGTCGCCGTCCCTGGCCGCCACCGGGATGACCGCCGCGGCCTGCAGGCCGAGCGTGCGCAGCTCCTCGACGGCGGTGCGCTCGAGCGCCCGGAACGCGTCCTCGCGCCGGCCCAGCGTGTCCATCTTGTTCACCGCGACGATGACGTTGCGGATCCCGAGCATCGCGAGCAGGAGCGCGTGCCGCCGCGTCTGCACCTGCACCCCCTCGTCGCCGGCGAGGACGAGCACGGCGGCGTCGGCGCGGGTGGCGCCCGAGAGCATGTTCTGGATCAACTCCTGGTGACCGGGCACGTCGATGAAGACGAGGCGGCAGACGGGGGTGTCGAGGAACGTCTGCGCCGTGTCGATCGTCATCTCGCGCTCGCGCTCCTCCTGGAGCTGGTCGGTCACGAACGCCCAGTTGCCGGCGACCGAGGCGTCCACCGCGGCGGTCCCCGGCAGCGCCGACATCTCGTGGCGGATGCGGCCGATCAGGGTAGACTTGCCGTGGTCCACGTGGCCGACCATCGCGATGCGGAGCAGCGGCTTCTCGTCCGCGCTCGTCGCCAGCGGGCTCACATGTACCCCAGCGAGCGCAGCTTCTGCATCGTGAACGCGCTCTCCTTGTCCTGCGCGCGCCCGGCGCGTTCCGACTCGCGCGAGTTCTCGAGCTCCGCGACGATCTCGTCCACGGTCGCCGCGCTCGACGGGACCGGGGCGCAGCACGGCGCGCAGCCGATGCTGCGGAACCGCCGGCCGTCCCTCGCGAGGTAGAGCGGGTTGACGGGGATCCCCTCGCGCCGCACGTAGCGCCAGATGTCGAGCTCGGTCATGTGCAGCAACGGGTGGATGCGATCGTGCGCCGCCTCCTCGGCGGTGGCGTACAGGTCCCACAGCTCGGGCGGCTGGGCGCCGACGTTCCAGCTGAAGTCCTGCGCCCGCGGGGAGAAGTACCGCTCCTTGGCGCGCACGCCGTGCTCGTCGCGGCGGATGCCGAGCAACAGCGCCTCGAACCCCATCCCCGCGATCGCCCGCTTCAGCGCCACGGTCTTCAAGGCGTTACAGCAGGCGAACTTGTCGCCCTTCGTGGGGCCCATCCCCGCCGCGAGGGCCTCCTCGTTGCGGGCGATCCGCAGGTCGAGCCCCCACTCCCGCGTGAGGCGGTCGCGAAACGCATAGATCTCCGGGAACTTGTAGGACGTGTCGATGTGCACGACCGGGAACGGAACGCTCCCGAAGAACGCCTTGCGGACCATCCACAGCAGCGCCGTCGAGTCCTTCCCCATCGACCACAGCACCGCCACCTTCGCGTAGCGGGCGTACGCCTCGCGGATCACGTAGATGCTCTCGCTCTCCATGCGTGAGAGAACGTCCAAGATCGACCCCCGGCCGCGGATGATACCAGATCTCGCCGGCGGCGGAGGTGCGCCCCAGGGCGTGGCCGCGTATCCTGTCGCCTTCGGGAGGGCGGGGATGGTCCGCGTCACCGAGTTCGGCGAGGTGGTGCGCTTCGACGTCGCGCGCAACATCCTGGGGAAGGGCCGCTACTGGACGACGTGCTACCTCGTGGGCGGCACGCTGATCGACAGCGGCTGCGCCCATGCGGCGGCCGAACTCGTGCGGGCGCTCGGAGGCCGGAAGGTGAGTCTGGTGCTGCACACGCATCGGCACGAGGACCACATCGGCGGCACCGGCGCCGTGCGCCGCGCCCACCCCGCGGTCGAGATCGCAGCCCACCCTGAGACCGTGACGGTCCTCGCCGACCCGCGGCTGCAGCGGCTGCACCCGTACCGCCGGGTGATGTGGGGTTGGCCCGAGCCGGTCCCCGCGCGGGCGCTAGCGCCCGGCGAGGTGGTCGCGCCGCCGCCGTTCCGCTTCGCGGCGGTGCCCACGCCCGGTCACTCCAGCGACCACCTCTGCTTCTTCGAGCCGGAGCGCGGCTGGCTGTTCAGCGGCGACCTGTACGTCGGCGGCCGCGACCGCGCCCTGAGCGCCGACGCCGACGTGGGGGCGATCGTGGCGTCGCTGCGCCGCGTGGCGGAGCTGCCGATCGCCCGGCTGTTCCCGGGATCCGCCCGGGTGCCCGACGACGCGGCCGCGGCGCTGGCGGGGAAGATCGCGCACTACGAGGAGCTGGGCGAGCGCGTCGTGACGTTGCGCCGGCAGGGACGTTCGGTCGGGGCGATCGCACGTTCCGTGTGCGGCCCGCCGATGCAGATCGAGCTCATCACCCTCGGGCACTTCTCGCGCCGTGGGCTCGTCCGCTCGTTCCTGCGCGGAGCGTGAACGGGGGCGCGCTCGCCAGCGGCGACATCGACGAGGAGGAGCGGCGACGACCGTGCACATCGACCACCTGTTCAACCATCCGGAGCACATCCCGCTCGTCGCCACCTGGATCTACGACGAGTTCTGGGCCGGCAAGCCGGGGAGCAGCGTCGAGACGTTCGTGGCCCTCCTGCGGGACGCGCGCGACCCCGAGCGGATCCCGCTCTCCCTCCTGGCCCTGGTCGACGGGCGCCCGGCCGGGACCGTCAACCTCATCCACAGCGACAGCCCGAGCCGGCCGCACCTCCACCCGTGGCTGGCGGCCCTGTTCGTCGTCCCGGAGCTGCGTTCCCAGGGGATCGGCCAGGCCCTCGTCCGCGCTCTGCTG